>CAMCQE010000076.1 GCA_945876945.1 Klebsiella pneumoniae | reverse complement strand
CCGCGACTTCAGTCTGCCTTATGCCGTTCAGGCGTCTGGCAAATCCAGCACGCCCTTCGCCACGATATTGCGCTGAATCTCGTTGCTGCCGCCGTAAATGGTGGCGGGACGGGCGTTGTAGAACATGCTCATGAACTCGACGTTGATTTCGCCGAAGTTCGCCTTGTCCAGCACCGCGCCCTGCGCGCCAGCCGCTTCCAGCACCAGTTCGCTCAGTGCGGCGAAGGTCTCGGTGCCCCAGATTTTCAGCATCGATACATCCGGCCCCAGCGTCTCGCCACGCTTCACCATGGCGGCATAGCGGGCGTAGAGCGTTTCCAGATCCTGCACGTCGAGTTTGAGCTTGGTGTAGCGCTCGACGAAGCCCGCATCGTTGAACAGCCCCGCGTGGTGGGCGACATCGTTCAGACGCTTCAGCGCGTTCTGGCACTGCTTGGGGCTGCCGAGGAAGATGCGTTCGAACGACAGCAGCGCTTTGGCCATCGTCCAGCCCTTGTTCGGTTCGCCGACCATGTTCTTGCGCGGCACCCGCACGTTGTCGAAGAACACTTCACAGAATTCTTCGTGGCCGGCCAGATTGCGAATCGGCCGCACGGTGATGCCGGGGCTCTTCATGTCGGCCAGCAGGAAGCTGATGCCAGCCTGCTTCTTGGCGTTTTTGTCGGTGCGCACCAGCAGGAAAATGTGCGAGGCGTCCTGCGCCAGCGTGGTCCAGATCTTCTGGCCGTTGACCACAAAGTCGTCGCCGTCGACCACCGCTTCCATGCGCAGGCTGGCGAGGTCGGAGCCGGCGTTCGGCTCTGAGTAGCCCTGGCACCAGATGAACTCGCCTTTGAGGCTCGGCGGCAGCCACTCGGCGCGTTGTTCTTCGGTGCCGTGTTTGATGAGCAGCGGGCCGACCATGATGATGCCCATGTCCGGCGTGCGCGCCACGCCCCAGCGCTCTTGCTCTTCCATGAAAATGAGCAGCTTGGCGGGGGTTAAGCCCATGCCGCCGTATTCGCGCGGCCAACCCGGCGCGGCCCAGCCGCGGGCGACCAGTTTCATGTACCAGTCGCGGGATTCATGCCAGTGCACGCGGCGCGGCAGATAGCGCATTTCCGCCGGATATTCGCGCTCAAACCACTGACGCACGACCATCCGGAAGTCTTCGTCGGACAGGCTGTTCCAGTCGCCGTCGACCGGCTCGGCCACCGCAACGTGCGTGCTTTCGGCCGCTGCTTTGGCGTCGCCCAGTCGCGCAATGCGGCGTGCGTGCCAGGCGGCGTTGCCAAAGGCCGCGCCGATGGCCAGGGCGCGATTGAGATAAAGCCCCACGTCGCAGTCGTCGGTGAAGCCGATGCCGCCGTGCATCTGTACCGCGTCGCGGGTGATGAGGCGGGCGGTTTCACCGGCGCGGTACTTGGCGCGGCTCGCGAGCCGCATCTGGTCGGCACGGGTTGCGGCATGCGACCAGCCGGTGGTGGCTTCTTTCACCACTTCGGCCGACAGCTCGCTGTTGATATAGAGATTGACCGCCCGGTGCTGCAGGGCTTGGAAGGCACCGATCTGCTTGCCGAACTGCTGGCGGGTTTTGAGGTACTTGATCGTCACGTCGAAAGCTTCGCGCGACAGGCCGTGCAGGTAGCTGGCGGCGAGGATGGCGGTACCATCGAGCGCGCGGTCAATCGCCGCTTCGGCCTGCGGGCCGCTACCGAGCAGCGCAGTGGCCGGCAGTTGCACGTTCTCAAACACAAATTGGGTGAGCTTGGAGCCGTCGGACAGTGCCAGCGTGCTGTGGCTGATGCCGGCGGTTCCGGCCTCGATGGCGACGATGGCGGGAGTGTCGCCCAGGAGCGCGGGCACCAGCAGGTGGGTGGCGCTGGAGGCATGGGAAACGGCGAACTTCGCGCCTTTGAGCACCAGACCGTTCGCGGTTTCCTGCAGGCTGGCCGACGCCCATTCGACTTGCGGATCGCGCGGCAGACCCTGCCAGGCGGTGGCGACTAGCGCGCTGCCATCGGCGACCTGAGCAGACAGCGCGTCGGCGGCGTCGCTTTCCAGTTCACCCAGCACCAGCGCGGAGAGACCGGCAAATTCGAGCAGCGGTTCGGGCGCGGCGACCCGGCCCAGCTCTTCCAGAATCACCGCCAGCGACCGCAGGCCAAGTCCCAGACCGCCCGCACGTTCGGGCACTAGCATGCCGGTCCAGCCGAGTTCGGCCATCTCGGTCCACAGTTCGGTGGAATAGGCCGGATCCTGCCCCCGCAGCTTGCGCAGCCGGTTGACCGGCGCAGATTTGGCGCAGAAGGCGGCAGCACTGTCGCGCAGGACGGACTCGTCCAACGCGGAATCATCAACTGGGATAGCTTGTTTCTGGTTCATATCGATTCTCCTCAGGCGGCGCGCAGGCGGGTCGCCAATGCGGCCAGTTCATCAAGTTTGGGCAGCACCGTTTCCCGGTCTGCGGAAGGGAGCGCGAAAATCAGTTCGTGGAAGCCGTCTGCCAGATACGCGCGGCATTCGGTTTCGTCTTCAGGGGCATAGAACAGCGCAAGCTGCAGGTCTTCAAAAGTTCGGCCGCGTTTGGCGCAGGCTTCTCGCAGGCGGGCGAGATCCTCGCCGTTGCCGCGGCCCCGAATCGGCATCCAGCCGTCGGCATATTCCGCCACGCGGTCTGGCACATAGCGCGAGTTGGCGCCGAGCCAAATTGGCGGGCCGCCGGCTTGCGCCGGTTTGGGGAACGACCACATGGGGTCAAAATGGGTGAATTCGCCGTGGAATTCGGCCTCTTCGTTGCGCCAGATCGTGCGCAGCGCCTGCACCCGTTCGCGCAACACGGCCCAGCGTTTGGCGTAGGGCGTGCCGTGGTTCGCCATTTCTTCTTCGTTCCAGCCGGCACCAACGCCCAGTACAACGCGACCGCCGGAGAGGTGGTCGAGCGTGGCGATGGTTTTGGCGAGCACGATGGGATCGTGTTCGGTCAGCAGGCAGATGCCGGTGCCGAGCCGAATGCGGGTGGTGACCGCGGCGGCCATCGCCAGCGCAATGAAAGGATCGCAGGTGCGGCGATAGGGTTCGGGCAGAATGCCGCCGTCAAAAAACGGCGAGCGCGAAGTCACCGGCAAATGGGTGTGCTCCGGGAAGAACACCCCGTCCAGCCCGCGCGTTTCTACCGCCACCGCGAGTTCAGCCGGCGTGATGCTGCGGTCGGTAGAAAATTGAATGACGGTGCAACGAATCACGGCTTTATCCGCTGGCCAGAAGTGGGGCAATGGTAACCCACTGAACCCCTTTGGCGGCAGTCGCGTGCGCGGCTAGCGCGCGTCCATTTCCTCCAGCGCGGCCAGCGATTCCGGCAGGATTTGACCGCCGTCAATCACGATGCCCTGTCCGGTGATATGGCCGGCTTCGTCGGACGCACAGCGAAGGCGGGATCTGGTCGACGGTCATCGCACCCGCGATCGCCTTCGTCGCGCAGGCCATGCTGGTGTCTCTGCTGGTGATCAAACTCGATACCTTCGGTGGCGTCGGCGCCTTTGGCAGCAAGATCCCGCATCTCGCGGCGGCGCTGCTCATCATCGGATTTGTGTAGGGCTTGGCGCTCCGCGTCGCGGCGCTGGCGGTGCACGCCCGGATTGGGCGTGTGGTGGATACCGAGGGCTAGGTTCCGGCCTTGGTGCCCCGTTCATCCCTCGACAGGCTCGGGACGAACGGGATTCCTGTGTTTCGGGTTCGTTCATCCCTCGACAGGCTCGGGACGAACGGGGCTCTGGTGTCTGGTGTGGTTTACCGTTCGCGCCTCCGCCTGTGGAAGGGCGAGAAGCGTGGCACCGCAAGCCACGGTGCCGCTGTTCACAGCAACGCTCGCAAGCCGCCAACTACTTCAGCTGGTCGGCGTATTTCTTGATGATTTCGCCCACTTTCTGCTGAATTTCTGCCTGCATCTGCAGTTGCTGTTTTTCGTTGCCCGGCGGCAGCCTCGGAATCATGATCATCGGGCCCGGCGGATGCATGCCCATGCCGTGCTTTTCACAGCGCTTGCCCATGCGCTCGCTCCCGTGTTGCTTGCCGTGCATCATCTCCTCCCCCATCGTCTTGGCGGGGCTCGGCGGCGGTTCGGCGGCCTGTGTCATCAAGGGCGACGCGAGCAGGATGGCGGCGAGTGATTTGCCCACAATATTCATGAAGTGTTCCTTATTTGAACTTGAAGGGGTCGTGGCGAGGCCACGGTGCCGTGAGTGTATGCCGACCCGAGCCTTCTCCCCATGACGCTGGTCAGACTGTTTGGTTCCACCCTGTTTGAGCTGGTGGGCGTGCTTATGCTCATGCCAGTGCTCACGGTGCAACTGGCGGTACGCGGTGAGCCGCCCTGGCTGATTGGCCTGTTCGGGGCGTCGCTGTATCTGGCGATTTTTTTCGTTACGCCGTTCACCGCACGCATTACCCGACGTTTTGGGTTGCGCGAGGTCTACATCGCCACGGGTCTGGTCCCTTTGCTTGTCGTGAGCGTGTTCATGCTGAGCGATCGGGTGGCGCTGTGGTTGATCGCGGTGGCGGTGCTCGGTTGCTCCGGTGGCTTGCGTTGGGTGGCGGCTGAATCCTATGTCGCGAGCGCGGCCAGCGAAGCGCGGCGCGGCGCGGTCGTCGGCGCCTTTCAGGCGATGGTGGGCGCCTGCTTCGTGTTGGGCCCGCTGGCATTGACCGCGACCGGCACGGACGGGCGCTTCCCCTTTGCGGTCTCTGCACTGCTGCTGGCCGCGGGCCTGGCCTGCCTTATCGGGCTCGCCCCGCTGCAAAGCGTGGACGACACCCCGGTGCCCGGCGCCTTCACCTTGCTGCTCCGCGAGCGGCCCTTGCTGGTGTTGGCGGCGCTTCTCGGCGGTTTTTTTGAAAGCGGACCCTCTACTTTTTTGCCGGTGGAGGCCCTGGAAAGCGGGGTCTCCGGCCGCGCGGCGACGACGCTGGTGGCCGTATTGGGCGTGGGCGGATTCGTGGTGCAGTTTCCGCTCGGCGCACTCGCCGATCGCTATCCCGAACGCTTGCTGCTGCGGGCCTGTCTGTGGGCCGGCCTGGTCGGTGCGCTGCTGCTGGTCGTGGACGAGAGTTGGCCGTTTTTACTGTGGTGCTCGGCCTTTATCTGGGGCGCCGCGGGCGGCGGCATCTACACCTTGGCGATGGTCGCCGTGGCCCATCGTTATACGGGGGTGGCGCTAGTGGGCGCGACCTCGGCGCTGGTGTTCGCCTTCTCTGCCGGCGCAGCCTTAAGTCCCGCGCTGTCGGGAGTGGTCATGCAATGGTGGCCAAGTCTTGGATTTGCGTGTTTGATGAGCGCCGTTGCGGTGACCGGACTTCTGGCCATGCGCGACCGGGGCGTGGATCAGTCTGGCGCCCGGTGATGCCACCTGTTCCTTGTTCAACCGGCCTCTGCGCCAAGGAGCCCCCGCGATGAGCGACCTCAACGTTCACACCCTCACGGACGCCGTCATTGCCCGCATGACCGATAAGGTCGAGCCCCGCACGCGGCAACTCATGAGCGCCCTGATTCGCCATCTGCACGCCTTCGCGACCGAGGTCAGCTTAAGCGAAGCAGAATGGTTCAGCGCCATCGATTTCCTCACCCGCACGGGTAAAAACTGCACGGACACCCGGCAGGAATTCATTCTCCTGTCGGACGTGCTGGGGCTGTCGTCGCTGGTGATTGCGACCAACCATCCGGTGGCCGCCGGTTCGCTCGAATCCTCGGTGCTCGGGCCGTTTTATCTGCCCGAGATGCCGGAACTCCCCTTGGGCAGCGACCTTGCCGAGGGTGTGGCCGGTACGCCCACGCTTTATCAGGGTTTGGTGACGGATACCGACGGTACGCCGCTGGCGGGCGCGACGCTGGATATCTGGTCGAGCGATGGCGAAGGCTGGTACGACGTGCAGAAACCCGGCCCGCTCAAACCCGCCGCCCGTGGCCGCATCCGCACCGGCGCCGACGGTCGCTATGCCTTCTGGTCGATCAAACCCGCCGATTACCCGGTGCCCACCGACGGCCCGGTGGGCGAACTGCTGCGTGCAATGGATCGCGACTCCATGCGTCCCGGCCACTTGCACTTCATTGCGAGCGCCCCCGGCTGCGAGGCCGTGACCACCCAGATTTTCGCCAGCGACAGCCCTGAACTGCGGCGCGACGCGGTGTTTGGCGTGAGCGACGGCCTCATCGCGCCGTTTGTTACCCATGCCGCCGGCACGGCGCCCGATGGGCGCGTGCTGAGCACCCCGTTTTGCACGGTGGATTACGCCATCCGGCTCCGTCGGGCCTGAGCCGAACCGGGTTGGCGGGCAGGCGGCGCGCCCCAGCAAACGGCGCCTCCGCCGACGGGTAGTTCGGCCCTCCACATGCTGCTAGAGTCAGCCAAAACCGCCGCAGCCAGCGCGCTCGCGCTCCTCCGCTGACGGCGCTCCGGGCCCAGCCCGGCAATAACAAGAGGCCGCAAGGCCGGGGAGCTTTCCAGATGACCGAGCACGCCGCGCCGGCTGGCCGCCGCGAAGTATTGAATTTCATTAACGGCCGCTATGCGCGGTCGAGCGACGGCAAAACCTTTGCCGGGGTGAGTCCGGCGACGGGCGCGCAAATCGCGGTTATTCACGAAGCCGGCCGGGCAGACGTCGACGCCGCCGTGCAGGCCGCCCGCGCCGCGCTCACAGGACCCTGGGGCAAAATGCCGGTGGCCGAACGCATGGCGCTGCTGCACAAGGTGGCCGACGGCATTCAGAAGCGCTTCGATGAATTCGTGGAGGCTGAATGCCTCGACACCGGCAAGCCCCGTGAGACCTGCCGCCATGTGGACATCCCGCGCGGCGCGGCTAACTTCCGCATCTTCGCCGACCTCTTCAAGAACGTGCCCACCGAAGCTTTCGTCATGGACACGCCCACCGGCGGGCAGGCGCTGAACTACGCCACCCGCAGCCCGCGCGGCGTGATTGCGGTGGTGTGCCCCTGGAATCTGCCGCTGATGCTGATGACCTGGAAAGTGGGGCCGGCGCTGGCGGCCGGCAATACGGTGGTGGTGAAACCCTCGGAAGAAACCCCGCTCACCGCGAGCCTGCTGGGCGAAGTCATGAACGAGGCCGGCATTCCGCCCGGCGTCTACAACGTGGTGAACGGCTTTGGCCCGGATTCCGCCGGCGCTTTCCTCACCGAACATCAGGGCGTCAACGGCATCACGTTTACCGGCGAAACCCGCACCGGCGAAGTCATCATGCGGGCGGCGGCCAAGGGCCTGCGGCCGGTGTCGTTTGAACTGGGCGGCAAAAACCCCGCGCTGATTTTTGCCGACGCCAATCTCGACGAAGCCATCCCCGACATCATCCGCGCCACCTTTATCAACTGCGGTCAGGTGTGTCTGGGCACCGAGCGCATTTACGTTGAACGGCCGCTGTTCGACGAATTCGTGGCGCGCATGAAAGCGGCCACCGGGAAGCAGAAAGTGGGGCCGCCGGATGAGCCGGGCGTCACCATGGGCCCGCTCATCAGCCTTGAACACCGCGAGAAAGTACTGAGCTACTACAAGCTGGCGGTGGAAGAGGGCGCCACGGTGGTCATCGGCGGCGGCGTGCCGCAGATGCCGGCCGAGTTGGCGAACGGTGCCTGGGTGGAGCCGACCATCTGGACCGGTCTGCCGCACGAGGCGCGCGTGAATCGCGAAGAAATTTTTGGCCCTTGCTGCCACATCGCGCCCTTCGATACCGAAGAAGAAGCGGTGCGCCTCGCCAACGATACGGCCTACGGTTTGACCGCCGTGGTCTACACCCGCGATCTGGCCCGCGCGCATCGCGTGGCCAATCAAATGGAAGTGGGGATTTGCTGGGTTAACAGCTGGTTTCTGCGCGATCTGCGCACCCCCTTCGGCGGCGCCAAGCATTCCGGCATTGGCCGCGAAGGCGGCATCCATTCCCTGGAGTTCTATACCGAACTCCGCAACATCTGCATCAGGTACTAAGCCATGGCCGACGCCAGCCAGCTCGCGCGCTACAGCGACGAGCTCTATCACGCCCTCACCACGCGCACGACGGTCGCACCGCTGTCCGAGCGCGACCCCGCACTCACCATCGACGACGCCTATCAAATTTCTCTCGGCCTGCTGGCGCGGCGTGAAGCCGCCGGCGAGCGCGTGGTCGGCAAGAAAATTGGTCTTACCAGCCGCGCCGTGCAGGACATGCTGAAAGTGGGTCAGCCGGATTTCGGCTTTCTCACCGACCGCATGCGCGTTGCGCCGGGCACGCCGGTGCCGATTGGCCGCGAACTGATTGCGCCGCGTGCCGAAGGCGAAATCGCCTTCATCCTCAAAGCAGATCTGATGGGCCCCGGCGTGACCAACGCCGACGTGCTGCGCGCCACCGCCGGCGTTGCCGCCTGTTTCGAAATCGTCGATTCCCGCGTGCAGGACTGGAAAATCAAAATTCAGGACACCGTGGCAGACAACGCTTCCTGCGGCCTGTTTGTGGTGTCGGACGAACTCATCGACCCGCGCAGCGTCGACCTCGTCACCTGCGGCATGGTGATGTGGAAGAACGGCGAAGTGGTGGCCACCGGTGCCGGCGCCGCGGCGCTGGGCTCTCCGGTGAACTGCGTGACCTGGCTGGCGAACACGCTGGGCGCTTACGGCGTGGGCCTGAAGGCGGGCGACGTCATTCTCTCCGGCTCGCTGGTGCCCTTGCTGCCCATCGTGCCCGGCGACCGGGTGGAACTCGCCATTGGCGGCATCGGTCGTCTGGCCGCAGATTTCGTGTAAGGAAACGATTCCGCTATGAAGAAAATTAATTGCGCGCTGATTGGCTCCGGCAACATCGGCACCGATTTGATGGTGAAAGCCTTACGCAGCGAATGGCTGAATCCGGTGTGGATGATTGGCGTGGATCCGGAATCCGATGGGCTCGCCCGCGCCCGCGCCGCCGGTCTCAAGACCACCAGCGAAGGGCTGGACGCCGCGCTCCCGCATTTTGCAGCAGATGAAATCGGCATTGCCTTCGACGCCACCTCGGCCTATGTGCATGCCGAGAACGCCCGCAAGGTGCGCGCCGCCGGGGTGTTCATGATCGACCTCACGCCGGCCGCCATCGGCCCGTTCTGCGTGCCGCCGGTGAATCTCGAGGCGCATATGGCACGACAGGAAGCCAATGTGAATATGGTGAGCTGCGGCGGGCAGGCGACCATTCCCATCGTTTATGCCGTGTCTCGCGTGCAGCCGGTGAAGTACGCCGAAATCATCGCCACTGTCGCCAGCAAATCGGCCGGTCCCGGCACCCGCAAGAACATCGACGAATTCACCCGCACCACCGCACGCGGCATTGAGCAGGTGGGCGGCGCGACCAAGGGCAAGGCGATCATCATTCTCAATCCCGCCGAGCCGCCGCTCATCATGCGCGACACCGTGCATTGCCTCACCGAAACCGCGCCGGATGAAGCCGCGATTCGCGACTCCATTCTGGACATGATCGCCGAGGTGCAGCGCTATGTGCCGGGCTACACGCTGAAGCAAGGCCCGGTGTTTGAAGGCAACCGCGTGTCGACCTTTCTGGAAGTCGCCGGGCTTGGCGACTACCTGCCGAAATACGCCGGCAATCTCGACATCATGACCGCCGCGGCGCTGCGCACCGGCGAGATGTTTGCCCAGCGCGCCGGCGACGGCGGCCTCAAATTAAGCGCCGGGGAGGCTGCGTAATGAGCACACCACGCATCAAGCTGCACGACATGTGTCTGCGCGACGGCATGCATCCCAAGCGCCATCAGATTTCGCTCGAGCAAATGGCCTCCATTGCCTGCGGGCTAGACGACGCCGGCGTGCCGCTGATCGAAGTCACCCACGGCGACGGCCTGGGCGGCGCGTCCATCAACTACGGGTTTCCCAGCCACAGCGATGAAGACTATCTGCGCCACGTGGTGCCGCTGTTGAAGCAGGCCAAGGTCTCGGTGCTGCTGATCCCGGGCATCGGCACCGTGGAAGATCTCAAAATCGCGGCCGACTGCGGCATTCACACCGTGCGCGTGGCCACGCTGTGTACCGAAGCCGACGTTTCCGAGCAGCACATCAAGGCCGGGCGCGATATGGGCCTCGATACGGTGGGCTTTCTGATGATGGCGCACATGATCGACGCCGATCAGCTCGCCGCGCAGGGCCTGTTGATGGAGTCTTACGGCGCGCAAACCATCTATTGCACCGACTCCGCCGGCTACATGCTGCCGGCCGACGTCACCGCCCGCATCAGCGCGTTGCGCAAGGTGCTGAAGCCCGAAACCGAAATTGGTTTTCACGGCCACCACAATCTCTCGCTGGGCGTGACCAACTCGCTGGCGGCGGTAGAAGCGGGCGCCACGCGCATCGACGGCTCGGCCGCCGGGCTTGGTGCTGGCGCGGGTAACACGCCGCTCGAAGTCTTCGTGGCGGTGGCGCAGCGCATGGGGCTCGAGACCGGCGTTGATCTCTACAAAATCATGGACGTGGCCGAAGAGCGCGTGCTGCCGATCATGGACCAGCAAATTCGCGTCGACCGCGACTCGCTGCTCATTGGTTACACCGGCGTGTATTCCACCTTCCTCCTGTTTGCCCAGCGCGCGGCGGCCCGTTACGGCGTATCCTCGCGCGACATCCTGGCCGAGATGGGACGTCTGCGGACCGTGGGGGGGCAGGAAGATTTGATCGAGCAAGTTGCGCTCGAACTGCAAGCCAAAGGAGCTGCCCGTGTTTAACGCCCGTACTCTGGATGACGCCACGGTGGCCGCACTCGCCGAGCGCGTGGATAACGCCGCCCGCGACCGCCACACCATTCCCGTGCTGACCGCCGAATATCCGGCGATGACCGACGGTGACGCCTACGCCGTGCAGGCCGCGCTACGCGGACGAATGGAAGCGCGCGGCACGCGGGTGACGGGGCTCAAGATGGGCCTCACCTCCAAAGCCAAAATGCTTCAGATGGGCTTGGCCGCTTCGCTGCACGGATTCATCACCGACGACGCGGCTTTTGGTGACGGTGCCGAAGTGCCGGTGGCGCGCTTTATTCACCCGCGCATCGAAGCGGAAATCGCGGTGGTGACCAAGCACGCTTTGCGCGGCCCGCATTGCACCGTGGCCGACGCGGCAGCCGCGATCGACTTTGTGCTGCCGGCGGTGGAAATCATCGATTCGCGCTTTGAAGCTTTCAAATTCGATTTGTCGAGCGTGGTGGCGGATAACACTTCCGCCGCCGGCTACGTGCTGGGCGGCCGGCTGCGCGCGGCGAGCGACATCGACCTCATCACCGAAGGCGTGGTCTTGAATCGCAACGGCGTGGTGGCCGAGACCGGCGCGGGCGCTGCGGTGTTGGGCGATCCGCTGGAAAGCATCGCGATGCTGGCCAATCAGCGCGCGGCGCTGGGCGCGGACATTCCGGCCGGCACGCTCATTCTCACCGGCGGCATCACCGCCGCCGTACACGTCGCCGCTGGCGACAGCATCGTGGTGCAGTATCAGAGTCTGGGGTCGATTCGAATCAAATTTATCTAAAGCCGGCGCAGACCGGCGCATCAGAACAAGGGGGGCAAGATGGCGATTCGCGGTGTGCTTCGCGTGGGCGAAGTGGCAATTCGGGTATTGGATCTGGGTGCGGCGCGCCGGCATTACGGCGAGTTCATTGGCCTGCACGAAACCTTGCACGACGGCGCGGGCCGGGCTTACTTCAAAGCCTGGGACGAGCACGACCATCACAGTCTGGTCTTGCACGAAGCCGATACCGCCGGGCTCGATTACGTGGCCTTCAAGGTCTACGACGACGCTACCCTCACCCATCTCACGCAGCGCGTGGAAGCCTGCGGTGTTGCCGTTGAGCACCTGCCCGCCGGCACCTATCCGCGCAGCGGTCGCCGCGTGCAGTTTGTCTTGCCGGGCGGTCACGTGATGCAGCTCTATGCCGAGAAAGACCGCGTGGGGAACTCCATGCCGACGCGCAATCCCGGCACCTTGCCCGATGAAGGCGTGATTCGCGGCATGCGCGCCACGCGACTCGATCACGTATTGCTCGCCGGGCCGAATCTGGCCGAGACCGCGAAGTTTTTCACCGAGGTGCTGGACTTCGATCTGGGCGAAGAGCTGATCGATAACGACAGCAGCATGCAGCTCGCAATTTTTCTCTGCTGCTCCAACAAGCCGCACGACATCGCGTTTGTGCTGCGCGATGAGCCGGGGCGTTTTCATCATGTGTCGTTCTGGCTGGATTCGGTGGCCGACGTCTACCACGCCGGCGACATCATGGGGAAACACAATATCCCGGTGGACGTGGGCCCCACGCGCCACGGCATTACGCGCGGCGCCACGATTTATTTCTACGACCCGTCGGGCAATCGCAACGAAGTGTTTTCCGGCGGCTACATCCACTATCCGGACGTGCCGCATCTCACCTGGGATACCACGCAGCTCGGGCACGCGGCCTTTGCGATCGACAATCAGCCGCGCCCCAGTTTCTTCAACGTGGTGACCTGATCGCGCTAGCGTCGCAGTGGCACAAGGAGTCTTGCCCGTGAACCTCGGATATCCCGATCCCAAACCGGTTTTTGTCTACTTTCACTTTCGTAGTCCCTACTGCTATCTGGCCTCGAAGAACCTGTGGCCGATAGTCGATGACTTCCACACCACGCTGGTGTGGCGGCCGCTGGGCGGCTGGGACGGTCGCTCGCCGCCGGACCGCGCCAAAGTGAAGGTACCGCTGGCGCGGCAGGATTTGGCGCGCCAGTGCCGGCGCATGGGCATTCCCTGTGTGCCGCCGCCGATCACCACCGACGCCACGCTGGCCGGCGTGGGCTCGCTGCTGGCCGAAGCGCGCGGCGTGCTGCGCGCCTATATCGTCGAGATGTGTCGGGCCGAGTGGGCGGCGGGTCTGGATATCGGTCAGCCTGCCGTGCTGAACGCGGTGGCCGCCGAAGTGGGGCTTGAGGTCGAAGAGTTTGCAGCGTTTTGTGAGGACCCGGCCAACCACCGGCGACTGGCCGATCACTGGATAGAGGCGCAGGACAAGGGCGTGATCGGCGTGCCCAGTTTTGTGATCGACGATCAGGTTTTCTGGGGCAATGACCGCATCGACTTTGTGCTTGAGCATCTCAACGAACTTCGGTTGGCACGCCAATGAACACTGTTTCCCTTCAGGCCGTGAACGAGGCCACGCGCTATGTGCGCATCACCGGCATTACCAGCGGCGGCTTTGTCGAGTTCCAGTTCTCGATTGGCGATCCCACGCTGTATCTCGAAATGATTCTGCCCAAGCAGGCTTTCGATCTATTCTGCACGGAGCAGCGCGCCGTGCATTTAAGCGGCGCCCAGGCGCGCATCGTGGATGCCGACCGTGTGAAATGGCGCGACGGCCCAGCGCAGGACGCGCGCACCGAAACAAGCTTGCTATAAGCCGGAAGCAATCACCCATGAGCATCGATATCAAGACCGCCAACATCGAGCCCGTGCGGCTCACCTTCGACCACCTCGAAGCGCGCATTGGCAAAGGCAAATCCGCCACGCGCTATCAGGAAGCGGTGCACGATTTCCAGATGACGCAGAACTTCCACTACCGCCCGACCTGGGAGCCGGAGATGGAACTGTTCGACGTGCGGCGGACCAAGATCTCGCTCGACGATTTCGACGCCCTCACCGATCCTCGTCAGTACTACTACGGCCCCTACACCATCCAGCGCGCGAAGCAGCAGGACAACGCCGACAGCAACTTCGCGCTGATCGAAAAGCGCAAGCTGTTCGCCACCCTGAGCGGCGAGTGGACGGACAAAATCCGTCGCCTCATCGTGCCGCTGCGGCACGTGGAGTGGGGCGCGAACACCAACAACACCTACCTTAGCGGCTACGGCTACGGCGCACCGTTTACCTCGGCGGCGTTAATGCACGCGATGGACAGACTGGGCATGGCCCAATACCTCACGCGGCTGGCGCTCGCTGTGAACGGGCAGGACCCGGTGATTCTCGACGAGGGCAAAGCGCTGTGGCTCGACGACCCGCTGTGGCAGCCGCTGCGCCGACTGGTGGAAGACGCGATGGTGCAGAAGGACTGGTTCGAACTACACGTTTTGCAGAACCTCCTGCAAGACAGCCAGCTGGTGCCACTCGCGTTCGTGCATTTCGATGAGGCCGTGGGCGCGACCGGCAATGTCGCGTTTACGCTCGGCACGGAATTTATGCGCGAGTGGTTTAACGAATCTTCCCGCTGGGTCGACGCCACGATTAAAACCGCGTCGAGCGCGAAGCCGGAGAACCGCCAGCGGCTGAACGACTGGGTGGCCTCGTGGTGGCCGCGCGTGCAGGAAGCGGTGGCGCCCTTGGTGCTCACTGCCTTTGGCGCAGAGGCGAGCGCCGTGAGTGGCGCGCTCAAAGCCGCGCTTAACCTGCGCTTGGGCAAGCTGGGCCTGGAGGCGGTGGCATGAGTCGCGACAAAGTCTTCATCGCCTTTCAAACCAACGAAGATTCGCGCCCGATTGTGGAAGCGATTCTGGAAGACAACCCCGAGGCCACCGTCGACGAACAGCCGGCGATGGTGAAGATTCTGGCGCCCGGTCGACTGGTGGTGAAACGCAGCACCATCGAAGACAAAATCGGGCGCGATTTCGTGCTGCAAAGTATTCACATCAATCTCATCTCGCTGGCCGGCAATATCACGGAAGACGAGGACGAGTTTGTGCTGGCGTGGCATCAGGCCTGAACGGCGCTTGAAAACAGGAGTTCACACGATGGCTGAGAAGAAGCTTGGGCTGAAAGAAAAATACCAGTTGATGACCCGCGGCCTCGACTGGGAAACCACCTACCAGCCGATGGATAAGGTCTTCCCGTACGACAAGTACGAAGGCATCAAGATTAAAGACTGGGACAAGTGGGAAGATCCCTTCCGTCTCACCATGGATGCCTACTGGAAATATCAGGCCGAGAAAGAGCGCAAGCTCTACGCCATTCTCGACAGCTTCAGCCAGAACAACGGCCAGCTGAATATCTCGGATGCGCGCTACCTCACGGCGCTCAAAATCTGGATGCAGGGCATTACGCCGGCCGAGTACAACTCGCATCGCGGCTTCTGCATGGTGGGTCGCCAGTTTCGTGGCGCCGGTGCGCGCGTTGCCTGCCAGATGCAGGCGCTGGACGAACTGCGCCACGCGCAAACGCAAATTCATGCCTTCAGCCACTACAACAAACATTTCGGTGGCTTCCATCAGGCGATGCACATGCGCGACCGCGCCTGGTATCTGTCGATTCCGAAGTCCTTCTTCGAAGACGCCATGACCGCCGGCCCCTTCGAGTTTGTGACCTCCATTTCTTTCGCCTTCGAATACGTGCTCACCAATTTGCTGTTCATGCCGTTTGTGTCCGGCGCGGCCTACAACGGCGATATGGCCACGACCACCTTTGGCTTCTCCGCGCAGTCGGATGAATCGCGTCACATGACGCTGGGCCTGGAAGTGGTGAAGTTCGTGCTGGAGCAGCACGAAGACAACGTGCCCATCATGCAGCGCTACATCGATAAATGGTTCTGGCGCGGCTATCGCCTGCTGGCGCTGGTGGGCGTGATGATGGACTACATGCTGCCGCGCAAAGTGATGTCCTGGGCCGAAGCCTGGGGCATTTACTGGGAAGAGAACGGCACCGCGCTGTTTAACGATCTGGCGCGCTACGGCATCAAGCCGCCGAAGTATCACGAGATCGCGACCGCCGAAAAAAATCACATCACGCACCAGGCCTGGGCCGTGTTCTATACCGCGTGCCCCGCCACCGGCTTCCACGCCTGGCTGCCGCAGGAATACGAACTCGACTGGCTGTCGGAGAAGTACGGCAGCACTTTCGATCGCTACTACCGCCCGCGCTTTGCGGAGTTCGCGCGCATCGAACGCGAAGGCGGCCGCTTCTACACCAACCGTTTGCCGCTGGTGTGCCAGACCTGTCAGGTGCCGGATTTCTTCACCGAAGTAGACAACCCGATGAAGCAATCCATCCGCCAGTACGAATGGCAGGGCATGAAGTACAACTTCTGCTCCGACGGTTGCCGCGACATCTTCGCCCACGAGCCGGAAAAGTTCTGTCAGGCCTACATCCCGCCGCAGCAGATCTATCAGGGCAATGCGGGCGGCGCGCGCACCCTGCCGGAATACGCGGCGTGGCTGAAGTGCGAGTTCGGCAAAGACTCCGGCGAGTACTACACCTCGGAGGACTACGCGCGCTGGAAAGCCATGCACGGCGGCAACGACACCACGCCGTCTTCGGCGGCGGCCTGAACGCAACGCCATGGCAACCATCTCCATTGGTGAGTACAAATTCCCGCCCGCCGACCGCATCGAAAACTACGGCGGCGACATCAACATCTATGTGTGCTGGGAACATCACCTGCTCATCCCCTGCCCGGCGGCCTACCGCTTGCCGCCAGACATCACGCTCATCGATTTTCTGGAGCAGATGTTCCGCCCCGACCATAACCATCATCCGGAGTACGCCAAAATCGACTACGCCACACTGGTGTGGACGCTGGACGGCAAGCCCTGGGCGCCGCGTCTGGACGCGAGCCTGCGCGAGAACGGCGTGACGCATATGTCGTATCTCTCCTTCCGCGCGCCGGGCCTGGACGGCGTGAACGGCGACGGCGTGTGAGATGGCGCGCGCCCTGGCATGAGTTTTCAACTCACGATTGAACCCACCGGTGAGGTGGTGGAAGTGGAAGAAGGCCAGTCGCTGCTCGACGCCTGTTTGCGCGCCGGCATCTATCTCCCCTATGCGTGCAATCACGGCCTGTGCGGCACCTGCAAAGTGCAGGTGGTCGAAGGCGAGATCGAGCACAACGAGGCCTCGTCTTTTGCGCTGATGGATCTCGAGCGCGCTGAAGGCAAATGCCTCGCCTGCGTCGCCACGCTCAGCAGCGACTGCGTGATCGAAGCCGATGTCGAAGAAGAGCCCGACGCCCAGCATCACCCGGTGCAGGACCTCGCGGCGCGCGTGGTGCGCCTGGCGGATCTCACACCTACGGTGAAAGGTGTGTGGCTCGAATTGCCGGCACCGGGCTTGAGCTTTCAGGCCGGGCAATATGTGAATGTGTCCGTGCCGGGCGTCGCCGGGCCGCGCGCGTTTTCCATCGCCTCTGCGCCGTCGTCGCCCACGCTCCTCGAACTCAATGTGCGCAAAGTGGACGGCGGTGCGGCCACTACTTATCTGCACGAGCAGGTGCAGGTGGGCGACACACTCGCCATCAGCGGGCCGCTGGGGCGCTTTTTCGTGCGCGAATCGGCGCACCTGCCGATGATTTTTCTGGCCGGTGGATCGGGGGTTTCCAGCCCGAAATCGATGATTCTCGACCTGCTCGAGCGCGGCAACGCGCAGGCCATCACGCTGGTCTACGGCGCGCGCAATCGCGATGAACTGTACGACCACGACCTGTTCGAATCCCTCGCCGCCGCGCACGCTAACTTTCGCTATGTGCCGGTATTGGGCGAAGCGTCGGCAG
>CAMCQE010000075.1 GCA_945876945.1 Klebsiella pneumoniae | reverse complement strand
CGACCGCGACTACTGCAGCGAAGACACCGACCCCGAGATGCGCGAAGCCTGCTTCCGCGCCTGCTACATCCTGCATGGGCAAAAAATGATCGTGCAGGACTTGAGCCTGCCCGGCATCACCGACGTCGCTGCGCACTGGCAGGACACCTGCGCGGTGGACGCCCTGCTCCGTCATCGCGAGTGGTTCCCCGCCCGCGCCGCAGACTATGGCCCGGTGTTTCGCGCGCTGCTGGAATACGGGTTAACGGTGACGGCCGAAGACTATGCGCGCGGGCAGAAGCTGCGCCAGTTCACCATGGCGCTGTTCGACAAAGCCTTCCGCGAAGTCGATGTGATCGTCTGCCCCGCGGCGCCGTCACCGGCCATGCCGCAAAGCCAGTTCCCGCCGCAGCAGGTGGCGCCGCCCGAGTCCGTGGCGCCGCTGGTGCGCTATTCCGCGCCCACCAACTTCAGCGGTCATCCCTCGCTCACGGTGCCCAACGGCTTTACTGCCGACGGCCTGCCCACCGCGATGCAGTTCATCGGGCGCCACGGCGAGGAGGCGACGCTGCTGCGCGTGGCCGCCGCCTATGAGCAAGCCACCGGCTGGCACAAGCGGCGGCCGCTGCTGGCGACGTAAGGACGCCGCCGCCGGCGTCTGTCCTTAACTCCGCGGCCGCGGCGGATTGCGCGGAATATCGCGAAACGGCCCGGCGTCGGTGCGCGGTTCGCGCGGCAGATCGAGCACGCGTTCACCGATGATGTTGCGCTGGATCTCGTCCGTGCCGCCGGCAATCGAAGTCGCCGGCACCGACAGCAGAATCTCGGCAATCATGCCGTTCTCGGGCGAATCATTGCCGGCCAGCATTGCATCCGCGCCGCTGATCAGCGCATGCACCTCCGCACAGGCGCGCGCCACGTGGCTCGCCACCAGTTTGCCGAGCGATCCTTCAGGCCCCTCCGGCTTGCCGCTCTGCTTGGCGTGGCGCGCCCGCTGCGCGAGCCATTCAGACGCACGCGAGAGCATCAGCAGTTTGGCAACTTCCTGACGCACCGCCGGATCGGCGATGCGGCCGGTGCCTAGCGCGCGCGGCAGCACCAAATCTACGCGACCGGCGCGCTGCGGATACCAACGATAGGGCTCCATCACGGTCTCGATTTCAGCGCGCTCTTCGTCGTAGATCCGGCCGGCGTGCGGCGAGCCCTGCCCCCAGCGGCGCAGCGCGTCGGCATTGCGACGCTCGTGGGCGAGCGTGGTCATCGCCACTTTCCAGCCATCGCCGATGTTGGCGACCTGGTTCTCGGCCGGCACCACAGCGTTGGTGAGAAACACTTCGTTGAACGAGGCGTAGCCGTTCATCTGCTTCAAGGGCCGCACTTCCACGCCGGGCTGATGCATGTCGACTACGAAGAAGCTCAAGCCCTGATGTTTCGGGGCGTCCCAGTCGGTGCGCGCAAGCAACAGCCCCCAGTGGGCGTGATGCGCGCTGGTGGTCCACAGCTTCTGGCCGTTTACGGTCCAACGCGTACCGTCGAACTCGGCGCGGGTGGTGCCGCCGGCGAGATCCGAGCCACTGCCCGGCTCGCTGAACAGCTGACACCAGGTGTCTTCGCCGGTGAGGATGCGCGGCAGGAAGCGGCGCCGGTGGTCGTCCGTGCCGTGTTCGAGCAGGGTCGCGGCAGCGAGCAGGCGGATGCCGGCACGCGCCACGCCCACCGCGCCGATGGCCTCGAATTCGGCTTCGATGACCGGCAGCAGCGCCATCGGCAGGCCGCGACCATGCCATTCGCGCGGCCAGTGCGGCATGCCCCAGCCGCTGTCGACCAGCAGCTGGCGCCATTCCACCAGGCTGCGATCGATCTGCCAGTGTGCCGCCAGCCAGGCGCGCACTTCGGCGCGCACGGTAGTTTCGTCGGGCGTGATGTGAGGCGTATTCATGCGGCCACCGCCGTGAGCGCGATGTAGCGTTCGCGATGCTGGGCGGCGTCGCCAAGCAACACCGCGGAGCTCCGCGCACGCTTGAACCACAGATGCGTGTCGTTATCCCAGGTGAAGCCAATGCCGCCGTGGATCTGCACGGCCTCCACCGCTGCGCGCATATAGGCGTCGGAGGCCATGGCCTTGGCGTGCGAGGCGAGCTGTGAGGTCTCGGCATCATTGGCATCGGCCGCCGCGGCGGCATAGCGCGCAGCAGCGGTCGCGAGTTCAACTTCGAGCAGCATCTCGGCCAGCTTGTGCTTCACCGCCTGAAAGGCGCCGATGGGGCGACCAAACTGCATGCGGAGCTTGGCGTATTCCACGCTCGAATCGAGCAGCGCGTGCGCGCCACCCACCATCTCGGCGGCAAGCGCGATGGTGGCGCGATCCATCACGCGCGCAAATCCGGTGGTGAAATCGCGGCCCGCGCCCAGCCGTCGTGCCACGCAGTTCGTGAACACCAGTTCGGCCTGACGCCGCGTGGTGTCGATAGTGGCGAGACCGCGCCGCGTGAGGCCTTCTGCGCTTGCCTCTACCGCATAGAGGGCTAGCCCCGCGTCGCCCGCGCTGCCCGCCGTGCGCGCCACCACCAGCAGGAGATCCGCCGCGAGACCATCAATCACGTAGTGCTTGTGCCCGTTGAGCTGCACCTGATCCCCGTTGGGCGTCGCCACGAGTTCGCTCGCATCGGCCGACCACAGGCCTCCGCGCTCCACCCAGGCCAGCGTCGCCACGCGCTCACCCGCCACCAGCGCGGGCAGCAGGGCCTCCTGCTCGGCCTCGTCGGCTAGTTCCAGCAGCGCCGTAGTAGCCAGCACCGCGCTGGCAAAGAACGGCGCGCAGGTCAGCGCGCGACCCAGCTCCTCCTGCGCGATGCACAGTTCTTCCAGACCAAAGCCCTGACCGCCGAAGCGTTCGGGCACGTGCACGCCGGTGAGGCCAAGCTCCTCGGCGAGGCCGCGCCACAGCGCCGGATCGTGACCGCGCTCGCTCGCCATCTGCGCGCGGACCGCCGTCATCGGCGAACGTTCGCGCAGAAAGCGCGCCACGATGTCGCGAAATTGTTCCTGTTCCCCGGTGTAGCCGAAATGCATCGTCGTTCCTCTGCTGTGCGGTCTTAATCGCGCTCGTGTTTGGGTCCGGTCTCGCTGAACACCCACACGCCGGCGGTGCGCTTGTTGAGCGCGTCGCTCTGCACGCGCTCACGGCGGGTGGCGTTGAGGGTTTTCAGCACCTCGGCGGGGTCATCGGCTTCCACTTCGTACACCGCGAGATAGGGCAGCGGGCAAGGCATGCCCTGCTGGTCGGTGAGCTTGAAACGCTGCGCCGAGGCCCAGTCGGTGGTGGCCAGCACATCATCGAGATGCCGGTTTTCGTAGTAATCGTTGTATTCGGCCTCGCGGCCCTCGGTGGGCTCGGTCAGCACGACGACCAGATGTTTCATGGCTGGGCTCCTGTTGGCAGCGGGCATTGAAGCAGAGCGCGACGGCTGCGCCCAGCACGGGCGCTACCGCACGCGTCGTCGGGCTAATGCAAACCCACCGGCAAACTCTCGAAGCCGCGAAAAAACGGCAGCGCGCGGCGCCGTGGCGGGGTGTCTGCCAAACGCAAATCCGGGAATCGCTCGATAAACGCCTGCAGACCGATTTCAGCTTCCAGCCGCGCGAGCGGCGCGCCCAGACACACGTGCGGTCCCGTCGCAAAACCAAGCTGCGCGCTGGCGTCGCGGTCCAGACTGAAGCGATGCGGGTCGGCAAACATCGCCGGATCGTGATTGGCGGCGGCGAGCGCCACGGTCAGCGTTTCGCCTTTGGCGATCGGGCAGCCGCTGATGATCGTGTCGGTTAGCGCGATGCGCGCGGTCTCGGTGAGCGGGCAGTCGTAGCGCAGGATCTCATCTATCGCGCGCGGCATCAGCGACAGGTCGGCGCGCAGTCGGGCCAGTTCTGCGGGGTGCTTCAGCAGGGCATACAGGCCGTTGCCCATCAGATCGGTGGTGGTGACGTTCCCCGCCACCAGCAGCTGCGTGCACAGACTGATGATTTCCAGATCGCTCAGGCGGTCGCTGTCTTCCTGCGCACGCACCATGGCGGAGATCAAATCCTCGCGCGGCGCACGGCGCCGGGCGGCCAGGGCGTCTTTGAACATCGCGCTCATGGCGAGGTAGCTCTCGCGCAGGCGGGCCTGCACGGCGGGTTCGCGCTCCGGGTCGTAGCCCATGAGGATGGCGTCGGACCAGCGCTTCAAATCCGCGCAGTCGCTGGCCGGCACGCCCATCATCTCGGCGATGACGCGCGTGGGCAGCGGGCCGGCATAGGCGTCGATGAAATCTATCTCCCCGGCGCCGGCGAGCGTGGCAAGCAGTTCGCGGGTAATGGCGTGGATCCGCGGCCGCATCGCCTCCACCGCTTTGGGCGTGAAGGCCTTGCTCATCAGCAATCGAATGCGGCGATGTGCGGGATCGTCCAGCAACACCAGCGGCGGCTCATAGGCGGTAGCGCCCGCCCCTTCCTGCACGCCGGTGCCGGCCACGCGGCGCATGTAGGACTCAGGCAAAGACTTACGCGCATCAACGCCGAATTCGCGCGAGCGGAGCACGTGGCGGGCGTCGTCGAAGCGCGTCAGCACGCGCCGGCCGTAGGCCTCGTCGCGATACAGCGGCGCGTGTTGGCGCAGGCGGTCGTACACCGCGTCCGGATCGTCGCGAAAGGCCGCGTCGCGCGCGGTGAGATTGGCGCCTTGCGGCAGCGAGTCCTCGGCCATCAGCCCCCCAAGCGCGGAAACACCGGCGGCCGCTGTTCCAGAAACGAGCGCACGCCTTCGCGGAAATCCGCGCGCTGGACGCTCTCATCCATCGCGCGATTGGTTTCGTCCATCGCCTGCCCCAGCGGCATCATCAGCTGGCGATACACCTGCTGCTTGATGACCATCATCGACGTGGGCGACACATTGGCCGCGAGCTCGGCCAGATACTCGGTCGCCATCGCCACCGTGGTGCCGGCTTCGCACAGGCGATCGGCCAGCCCCAGGCGCTCGGCCTCGACGCCATCAAAGCGCCGCGCGCTCCACAGCAAATCGAGCGCCCTGGACGGCCCAATCATGCGCGGCAAGAGCCAGCTCGCGCCGTGCTCCGCCACCAGCCCGCGCTTTGAAAAAGCCGTGCTGAATTTGGCCGTGCGATCCACAAAGCGCATATCGCACAAGAGCGCGAAGCAAAACCCCAGGCCCGCACAGGCGCCGTTGACCGCCGCAATCACCGGCTTTCTGAGTTTCAAGAAATACTGATAAATCCCGTCGAAATCGGCGCCCATCGCCGGGTCGCCGGGCTCGGCCGTCAGCCCCTCCGGCGCCTCATGCGAAATTTCTCCGCTGGCGGAGATGGCATCCAGCGCCGCCAAATCCATCCCCGCGCAAAAGCCCTTGCCCGCGCCGGTCAGAATGATGCCCACCACCCGCGGATCCGCTTCGGCGGCGGCACTGGCGTGACGAATCTCGGCCAGCATGCGGGTGGTCATGGCGTTCAGGCGATCGGGGCGATTGAGCGTAATCACCGCCACCGGATCCTCAACGCGATACTCAATGTCCTGATACGCCATGCGGTGCTCCCTGTCTGCTTGCTGCCTGGATTGGGCCCTAATCCTAACAGCCCCTCAGGGATGTTAGTCCGCCCCCGCCTCTGGAATGATGCGGACACCGGGCCGCTCCGGCCCCGAGGGGACAGACATGGAAAAAGTACTATTCGAAACACGAGGCGCGATTGCCTACGTCACCTACAACCGGCCCGAGCGGCTGAACGCCTGCGATCTGGAAACCTACGCCCTGCTGGCGGACCTCTTCCGCCGCTTCGATGCCGACGATCAACTTCGCGTGGCGATTCTGTCCGGCAACGGCGAGCGGGCGTTCTGCGCGGGCAGCGACATCAAGGGCGAGGGCTTTGGCGATCGCTCACGGCCCGCCGGCAACGGCTTGTTCAGCGTGCTGGGGTTTTTGCGCAAACCGGTGATCGCGGCCATCCACGGCCACTGCAACGGCGGCGGCATGGAGCAGGCGCTGGCCTGCGATATTCGCGTGGCAAGCACGGATGCGATGTTTGGCCTGGGCGAAGTGCGCCTCGGTGTGTTGCCCGGTGGCGGCGGCACGCAGCGTCTGCCGCGGCTGATTCCACGCGGTCGCGCGCTGGAAATGCTCTACACCGGCGCGCGCATCGATGCGGCTGAAGCGCATCGCTTAGGCATCGTTGACCACGTGGTGCCGCGCAGCCGGCTGCTGGAGAAATGCGCCGATATCGCCGAGGAAATCGTCCGCAGCCCGCCGCTCGCGGTGGAGAAAATTCGTGATGCGGTGATGCGCGGGGTGGACGTGCCGCTGCGCGACGCACTGGAAATCGAGCGGGAGAACTTCGACTTCCTGCGCGGCACCGAAGACGCCGTGGAAGGCGCCGCGGCCTTCGCGGCCAAAAGACCTCCGGTGTGGCGCGGCCGTTAAGGCCGCATTGCGTATACTGCGCGGGCCCGCGCTAGCCGCGCGCTCAAGCATTCCAACAACAACGCGGGCCGGCGAGCCCGTTCGAGGAGCGAAGAGATGGATATAGGCGTCATTATTTTCCCGACCGACAAGGCCATTCAGCCCATCCAGTTAGCCAAGGAAGTCGAATCCCGCGGGTTTGAATCCCTGTGGTTCCCGGAACACAGCCACATTCCTTCCAGCCGCGAAACCCCGTGGGGTGGTCGCGCCGGCGCGCCGCCCTTGCCGGAAGAATACTGGCGCAGCCACGACCAGTTCGTCGCCCTGACCGCCTGCGCGGCCGTGACCACCAAGCTGCGCCTCGGCACCGGCATCACGCTGGTCGCCCAGCGCGACCCCATCTGGCTCGCGAAAGAAATCGCCAGCCTCGACATGATCTCCGGCGGCCGTTTCGAGTTTGGTATTGGCTACGGCTGGTGCGTGGAAGAAATGCGCAACCACGGGCTGAACTACAAGAAGCGTCGCGAAATCCTCCGCGAATACATCCTGCTCATGAAGGAACTGTGGACCAAGGAAGAAGCGAGCTTCAACGGCGAACATGTGAAGTTTGAAGCCAGCTGGGCCTGGCCAAAGCCGGTGCAGAAGCCGCATCCGAACATCATCATGGGCGGCGCTGCCGGCCCGCAGACCGCCGCGCACGTGGCCGAGTTCTGCGACGGCTGGATGCCCATCGGGGGCATGTATGACTTCGACGGTGGGCTGAAGCAGATCCACGACGCCTGCAACAAGATTGGTCGCGATCCGGCGAGCATCGACCTCGGGGTGTTCTTCGCGATGGCCCCGACCGACGACGCCATCGCCCAGTTCGCCGACAAAGGCGTGAAGCGCGTGATCCTGCCGCTGCCGCCGTCTGAAGCCGACAAGGTGCTGCCGGTGCTCGACAAATACGCCAAGTTCATCAAGTAAAGACGCCGCGGGCCGCGCGGCCTGCGGGATTGAAAACGGCACCCTCTGTGGTGCCGTTTTTTTGCTTGGGGGTTAAGGCTTGCTGGTGGCGAGCAGCGCGCGAATTTCCCGCAGCCTCGCCTGCACTTTCGCCGCGTGCGCGGCGCCCATGCGGTAGAGGATTTTGGCGCCCGCCGACTTGGCTTCCAGCGCCGGATCGGCATAGCGATACAGCACGCCGGGATGGGTCAGCGGCAAAGCATTCGCCGGCACCTGCACCGTCAGCAGGTGATCGATCACCGCGAGCACCCGGTCGTTGAACAAATCGCGTGGGTCGGCCATTTCGGCATAGGCCTGCTGGAGCAGCGGATACCACTGGCGGTAGCCCGCGACCCAGTGCGCGGCGTCGGCGGTCAGCAGCACCTGCAACAGCGCGTCGTAGCGCGCCGCGTTGGCCTCGCTAATCGTGAGCGCCGGCTCCAGCCCGGATACCGCGAACTCGCCGGGCACTGGGCGCACCACGCGATATTTCATCGACAGGCGGTCGTTGGGCAGATTGTCGATGGTTACCACGATCCGGCGCAGCAGCGAACGCGGCTCCAGCATGGCGTTGAAGAAGGCGTCGCCGAGCAGCGCTTTAAGACTGCTCGCCGCCGCCGTATCGCTTGCTTCCAGCAGCGGCAGCGCCGGATCGGGCAAGGCCACCGGCGCCGGCTCCTCGATGCGGGTATCGACGGGTGCGGGCGGCGCGACTGCGGTGGAGCCCGGCGCAACGACTTCCTGAACCTGCGTTGGCACCTCGGCCATCCGGGTCGCAAGTTCGGGATCCTCACGCAGCGCCCAGAGATACACGGCCAGCGCGACAAGTGCGGAAAACGCGAGCCACAAGAGAGATTTTTTCAGCGCATTCATGGGCAGTCCTGTGACAGCAAAAAGGGTTTAATCGGCCAGCGTCAGTCCGTCGAGATTGAACGTGGGCGGCGACACCGCGCGCGTCTCGTCCAGCGTGACGCCCACCGGGGCGAGCGAGAGATTTTCGAGATCAAAAAACGGGGCGGCGACGATCTCGGGGTCGACCAGCGTGACGCCGACTGCGGCCATCGTGAGATGCGCGATGTTGATAGTCGGCGCAGGGGTCGCGACGGACTCCATCAGCACGCTGCCCACGGCCGCGACCGAAAAGTCCGGGGCCGCGGGCGGCGCCTCTGCGGCCCGGGCGATTGCCGGGGCCGGCGGGGCGAGCGCGGCGGGCAGCGCCGGTGCTGCGGGGGCAGCGGCAACAGGCGGCGGCGGGGTCATGGGCACGCGCTCGGCCAGCGCCCCCACCTTGGCCAGCGCCGCCAGATATTGCCCGGCAGTAGCCTCGTCCAGCCCCTTGCGCAGAACCACTGCCTGACCGGAAAACATCAGCGCAATTTTGGCGACTTCGGTTTTGAATAAACGCGCCAGGCCGGCCTCGACTTCGGACTGGGTGAAGCCCTCTGCGAGCTGCCCTGTGAAGATCAGTTTGTACTGCTCACTCACGCTGAACTTCCTCTCCGCTTGGCCGTCTTGATTGCAGTATAGGCTGGAGTGATGGTCAAGGTAGCGCCCTGTTCAGTGGGGGTTCAATGCGAGGCACGCAGGCTGCACAGCCACGAGGCATCGCGGGCTGATGGCCATCAGGGCAAGGCCGATTGGCCGCGCTATTCTCGGCTCACGAATTGAAGGGAGTTGCCGGTATGAAACAGTTCTCTCGCGCCGCAGTGCTGGGGGTGCCCTTGCTGCTGTGTCTGCAATCGGCGCTTGCGGCTGACCGTCGTCAGCAGCAGGGCGACGCGCAGGCGTCGGGCCAAAGCGCCCGTTCCCAGGAGCTCTTCGGCGCCCATGCTGCTGCCGGCAATGGCACCAGACCCGCCGCCCCGAAGGGGCCCTCGCCTAACCGTGGCCATCGCGGCGGCGGGCACGATCGCAAAAGCGATTTCGATCACTACAACCACGGCGACAATCGCTATCGCCAGGTCGCGGATCGCGGCCACCACGGCTACCGCAGCCGGACCAGCGTCGGCATTTATCTGGGCGGCCCGATCTACGCCGATCCTTTCTGGGGTCCGCCGCGCTGGGGCTATTACTCGCCCTGGTATTACGACTCGCCGCCGCGCACGGTCATCATCGAGCGCGAGCCTACGGTGTACATCCAGCAACCCGCGCCCGCGCCGGCCCCGCAGGCGCAAGCCCCGGCCGCGCCGACGCTTTGGTACTACTGCCCGAGCCCGGCCGGCTATTACCCCTATGTGCCGCAATGCCAGCAGCAGTGGGTGCCGGTAGATCCGGCCAGCCTGCCGCCCGCTTCGCCTCCGCAATAAACGTCCCCACGGTCTGGAGAATTCACATGACACCGATGGTTCGCTTCACCACCTTGAGCACGCTGTGCGCGGTGCTTGCCGGCTGCGCCACCTATCCCAGCGGCCCCACCATCACCGCCCTGCCCGGCGGCAGCGCGAACTTCGATCAGTTCAGGGTCGACGACTACGACTGTCAGGGCTATGCGCGGCAGGTCATCGGTCCGCCGCCCGGACAGGCCGCCAGCGAGAGCGGTCTCAACAGCGCCGCCGTTGGCACCGCGCTGGGCGCGACCGCCGGTGCACTGCTGGGCTCGGTCTCGGGTAATGCCGGCGCTGGCGCGGCGCTGGGGGCCGGGACCGGGCTGTTGTTCGGCGGCCTTGCCGGCACCGAGTCCGCCGCCAACGCGGGTCGGTCGCAACAGTCGCGCTATGACGACGCCTATGTGCAGTGCATGTACGCCAAAGGCCATCAGGTGCCGGTGTCGGCCAGTGTGGCCGCGCGCATTCAGGCGCAGCAGCCACGACCAGCGCCGATGCCGCCAAGTCAAAGCACGATGCCGGCCTATCCTCCGCCGGGCACACCGCCTCCGCCGGGCTATTAAACCCCCGCGTCGGCACTGGCTCGCCGCGCGCGCAATCCCTCTGCGATACTCAGGGCGTCCTTGTTTATCGACACCACAGAGGGAGAGCCCGCATGCCAAAAATTACCGGTACTTTTGAAGACCGCGAACAGATCCGTGAAATCTACGCCCGGTACGCCAACACCGTAGACGCCGGCCAGTTCGATGCCTGGATCGACTGCTTCACGCCGGACGGCGTGTTTGAAAGCCCGCTGATGGGCCGCTTTGCGGGACAGGAAGAACTGCGCAAGTTCACCCAGCAATACCACCACTCCTGGGCCGGCGGCGGCGTGCGCCACATGATGGTGAACGTGAGTTTTGAAGTGACCGGCGACACCGCCACCGGCACCTGCGGCCTCATCTACTTCAAAGTGCAGAACGGCAAAAGCGAGTACCTCTTGACCGGCGGCTACCGCGACACCTTGCGCAAGGACAACGGCGAGTGGCGCTATACGCATCGTCAGGTGTACATCGACGGCTAGCGCGCGTGCCCGCCTCGCCGGCGGGACTCACACGCTGAGTCTCGCCGACGGGGCTTCCCTCACTTCAGAATGAAACCCTCATAGTCCTTGGCCGCCACCTCTGCCACCTTGTCGCGAAACGCCGGCGCGCCGCCCGCATAAAACAAAAAGCCCCGTTTCTTGCCCGGAATGTTGGTGCCCATAAACCAGGACCTGGTTTTGGTGAACAACATGCCTTCGGTGAGACTGGACGCATGTTCGGTCCAGGCGTCCTCCGCGGTCTGCTCGGCCTCGATGCGCGTATAGCCGTGGTCCCGCATATAGCCCACGCATTCGCGCACCCAGTCGCCGACCACTTCGGCGCAGCGGGTGAAATTGCAAAACACCGCGCCGTTCACAATGAACAGGTTGGGAAAGCCTGCCGTCTGTAGCGTGAGATAGGAACTCGGGCCTTCGCGATCCCATTTCTCCTTGAGCGACTGACCGCCTTCGCCGCGAATATCCATGCGGGTCAGTTCGCCCGTGATGGCGTCAAAGCCGGTCGCGTAGATGATGACGTCCAGCGGGTGGTGCGTGTCGCCCACGGTCACGCCCGTGGCGGTGACTTCGGTGATGGGGGTGGACTTCACATCCACCAACTGCACGTTGTCCTGGTTGTAGACCTCGTAGTAGTTGGTCTCGAGCGGAATGCGCTTGGAGCCGAAGGGATGGTCTTTCGGCACCAGCATCTCGGCTATCACCGGGTCGTTCACCCGCGCGCGAATCTTGTTCCGGACAAACTCGGCATAGTCTTCGTTGGCGGCCTCGTCGGTCATGATGTCGTAGAAGCAGCCAAACCATTTGGTGAAGCCGGGCTGGGACCAGATTTCCTCATAGAACGCCTGGCGCTCGGCCAGCGGCACGTCGAAGGTTTTGCGCGGATCGAAGTCCTGCATGAAGCTGGCAAACGTGGAGCGACACTTGGCGAAAATCTCGTCGTAGCTGTCCTTGATTTGCTGCTGGGTATCGGGGTCGATGGTGGCATTCCGCAGCGGGCAGCAGTAGTTGGCGGTGCGCTGAAAGACCGTGAGATGCCCGACTTCGCCCGCAATGCGCGGGATGAGTTGCACGGCGGTCGCGCCGGAGCCGATAACGCCGACGCGCTTGCCGCTGAAATCCACTTTCTCGTGCGGCCAGCGCGCGGTATGGAAAGACCGCCCGCCAAACTTTTCTACGCCCGGAATATCCGGCAGTTGATGCGCCGACAAAATGCCCACGGCGGAAATCAGAAACTGCGTGCGCGCCCTGTGGCCCTCATGGGTTTCGACCAGCCACTGGTTGGTGCTGGCGTCGAACTGGGCAGATTTGATGCGCGAATTGCAGCGGATGTGCGGCCGCAGATTAAATTTATCCACCACGAAATTGAGATAGCGCTCGTTCTCGGGCTGCGCCGAGTAATGCTCGGTCCAGTTCCACTCCTTCAGCAGCTCATCGGAAAAACTATAGGCGTAGCTGTAGGACTCGGAATCAAAGCGCGCGCCCGGATAGCGGTTCCAGTACCAGGTGCCGCCAACCCCGCCGCCGGCTTCGAAAATCCGCGCATTAACGCCGATTTTGCGCAAGCCATAGAGCTGATAAATACCCGACACCCCGCCCCCGATGATGAGGGCATCCAGCACTTCGACCTCGTCACTGGCCGGCGTCGACCCCGGTTGCTCTGCAATTCCCATGGTGAACTTCCTGTCTGCTTTTCAATGATTGTGATGCTTGGTAGTGAACTAATAGCCCAGCTCGCGCGCCGCGCGATCGAGTACCACCGGCACCGACCAGCGGGTTCGCGCGAGGCGAATATCCTGACTGCGCCCGGCGGCATACAGCCCCGAGGCACTCATCCAGAACGCCACCGAACGCATGGCGTACAGCGCGTTGTAGTAACGGCAAATCTCGTCATCGATGGTGAAGCCGGTGGCGGCTTCGTAGTCGCGATAGAAGGCGTCGCGATCCACCAGATTCGACAGCAGCGGCGTGCCCTCACGATTCAGGTCCGACAACACATAGGCGACGTCGTACATCGGATCGCCCAGCACCTGCAGTTCCCAGTCCAGCACCGCCGAGATGCGGTCCTCGTGGATCAGCAGATTGCCCGTGCGGTAGGCGCCGTGGACCAGCGTGACCCGCGAAGTGCTGGGCGCGTTGGCTTCCAGCCAGCCGATGAGGTCGGTGAGAATCGGCTCTGGCGGATGTTCGGACAGCGCGATGAGTTCGCGCCACTTGGCGATTTCACGGCGGGCAAAATCAGCTCCTGTGGCCGGCACGCCCAGAAACTCGAGTCCGGCGGCCCGCCAGTCCAGCGTATGCAGGGTCGCCAGCGTGTGCGTAAAACTCTGCGGCAAGACGCCGCGGTCAGCCGCCGCCTGATAGAACGCCCGCCCTTCGCGCCCCCAGGGATTAGGGCAACTGCCCGGCACTTTCTCCATGACCAGAAACGGTGCGTCGAGAATGGCCGTATTGCGCTCAAACCAATACACCTTGGGCGCGGCGAGCGGGGTATTTTCCAGCGCCTTCAGCACCCGATATTGCTCACCGAGATCTGACAAATGACGCAATAGCGCGTTGCCCGGATCGCGGCGCAGACACATGCCCTGGCGACGCACCGCGCCGGCCTCTTCCCACAGCGCATCGAACAGCCAGGTCTCGTGCGACCAGCCCACCGCGATGCGCTCAACGCCGTCCAGTCGCAGGCCCGTGGCCTGCGGGAGTTTCGAACTGATGTAGGCGGTAATGCGCGCAATAAGCGCGTCGTTGACGTTCGTTTGCGGGCTCATGCGGCGTACACCATCTGCCGATCCACGCCGGCGCGCAGCGTCTGCCGCACTCGGCCCAAGGCCTGCTCAAAGCGCTCGGTGCCGAGTTCGCCGCGCGCGGCGTAGAGCGCTTCAACCACCGCGTTGAGGCCGATGCTGTTGGGTGCGTCGGCGAGCCCGGCGATCGCGGCAGCGACGCCTGTTGGTGCGTCGTTCGCGAAGAACGCGTTCAAATCGCCCTCCAGCGCGGTGACCTCGGTGCGTTCAGCCGCCGCATGCGTCGGCGCCAACTCAAGCTGCCGCGCCAGTTTCTCCAGCACCACGCTGGCCATAAAGGCCTGCGTTTTGGGATAGGCCTCAAGCACCGCCGGCCCAATCTCCTGCTTCAGGGTTTGCGCAATTCGACGCAGTAGTTCGTCTGGACTCATGAACCGTGTTCTCCTTCAGGCGCTGCGAGGGGCGCGCATGGGCGTTAGGGTTTGCGCTATTTCGCGCAATTTGAACTTCTGGATTTTGCCGCTTGGGGTGCGGGGAAAGGCGTCGAGGACTTCCAGTCGTTCGGGCCAGTATTGCTTGATGAGGCCGGCCTGCCCGAGGAAATCCAGCATGCTGTCGAAGTCGAGACCGTCGCGGTCGCGTAGCGTCACAAAGGCGCAGCCGCGTTCGCCGAGGCGCACATCCGGCATGCCCACCACCGCGCAGTCCTCCACCGCCGGATGGCGATGCAACAGGCTTTCCACTTCAACAACAGGAATGTTTTCGCCGCCGCGAATGATGAGATCTTTGGAACGACCGGTGATGCGGATATAGCCGTGCTCGTCCATGCGCGCGTTGTCCCCGGTCTCACACCAGAGGTCGCCGTCCACGCCGTAATCGGCGGGGCGCTTGAGATAGCCCACAAACAAGGTGGCGCATCGCGCCTGCAGTCGGCCCTCCACGCCCGGCGTCACCGCCTGCCCTGACTCATCGACCACGCGCACTTCCTGATGCGGCAAGGCGCGCCCGTCGGTCCCGAACACTTTTCCCGGCGGGTCGCCCGGATAGGTCGCGGTGGCGATCCCCATTTCGGTCATGCCCCAGGCGCTCATGACGTAGAGGTACGGAAAGCGTCGCGCGGCGTCTTCCACCAGCACGCTCGGGATCGGCGCGCCGGCGCACAGAAACAAGCGCAGGCTGGACAGATCTGCCGCCTGCATCGCCGGCGCATGCACGAGGTCGTTGAGGAAGGGTGTTGAGCCCAGCGTAATCGTGCAGCGCTCACGCTCGATTAACTGCGCCGCGCCGGCCGGCTCCCAGGATTCCTGCAGCACGCACTTCGTGCCGTTGAAAATCGAGAGCACAGCGGCGTACATGAAGCCGGTTTGATGCGCCATCGGCGAGCCCATGAAAATGGCGTCGGTGGGGCGAAACTGGAACAGCTCATTGGCCAGCGTGGCCTTGCACAGCAGTGTGTTGGCGGTGTGCATCACCCCTTTTGGCTGTCCCGTGGTACCCGAGGTGTACATGATTTCGGTGACGTCGTTCGGGTTCGGCCTACGCGCGGCGAACAGGACAGCCGTATCGGTTTCGGTTTCCCAGGCGCGGCCGAGCACGCAGGTCTCGAAGGCGGTCGCGGGATCATCGCCGCCCACCACCAGCACGTGTTGAAGCGCCGGCAGCAGCGGTCGCAGCCGTGCGGCCATCGCCGAATAATCGAAGCCACGATAAGTCTGCGGCACGATGAGCACGCGCGAGCCGGCAAAGCCCAACATGAATTCGAGTTCGCGCTCGCGAAAAATCGGCATCAGCGGATTGATGACCGCGCCAATCCGCACGCAGGCCACGTGCACAGCGGCGAAATGCCACCAGTTCGGGAGCTGGATAGACACCACATCGTTGCGTCGCACGCCGAGGGCGACGAGCGCGGCAGCAATGCGAATGGAGTGATCGCGCAGTTCGCCGTAGCACATGCGCAAGCTCTCGTTAGTGCTATTGCGCTGCTCGACGATGGCGATCGCAGCGGGATCATGCGCCGCGGCCTGATCGAGAAAATCGCAAATAAGGCGGTTAATCCACAGACCGCGGTCGATCAGGTCGGTGCGACGGGCGTCGCTCAGAATCGGCTCAAAGTGCGTCAACGCGGTCCCCTCTCCTTGAGGCAGGATGGGGCTAGCGCGCCGCCTCCCGTCGGTAACGGGCCCAGCGATGCACCGGCCACATATCCTGATCTTCGCCCCATGCCACCGCACCGTTAAGGTCCCAGCGGATGAGGCTGTTGTTATCGATGAACGTGTGGCGATTCAGCACAATCCGGCTCACCGGCACCCCGGTGGCCCGCAACTCACGTCCCTGCTGATCGCGTGCGGTAATCAGGATGCGACTGATGAAGCCTGTCGCCGGATCGCGGGTCACTTCGCGCGTCCCGTTCGCGAGCCCTACGGTGACGCCATCGCGGCGCAAAAAGCCATAGGCAATTTCATCTTTGCCTTCGCGCAAATTGCTGACCGCGAGGAAGCCATGCGCCTCATCCGCCGCGCCGGTGACGTAGGCCGCCTGCCGAGGGCGGTCTTCGGGCCGGCGGCCCCAGGTACGGTCCCGCATGCCGATGCAGTCAATCTCGATGCGCTCGCCGTGCAAGATCAAATCCCCGGTCACCCGCCCGAACTGATCGAAATGATGCGCACTGCCAAAAGTCGAGCCCACGGCCGTCAGCGGCTCGGGCGGCATGATGCCGGCGAACTCGAGCGTGGCCTGCAGGCGTTCGCCGTCCTGATAGCCCAGCGCATAGCGCATGCCCGGCGCCAGCGCTTTAATCGACACGCCGTTGGGCAACTGGCAGTTATCGAGTTCCTGATCGCGCGGCAGCGGCTGGGCCGAATAGTTGGCCGAATACAGGACTTCCCAGGGCAGGTGCGCGCTGTGGTCCCACACCCAGGCGCCGCCGGCGACGGTGCCGATGTTGGGCCGGAACATGCTGTAGAACCAGCCGCCCAAGCGACGCTCGGGATGATGAAACGAGAACCAGGCGGTCTCGGTCGCCCACCAGTCGTCCCCCATCTCGGCAAAATGAAAGCGGTCGTCGCGTGAGGTGAATGCAGACTGGCTCATCGCACTACACCTCGCTGGTGCACCAGCGGCATACCGGGCACCGAACTGCGCACATGCACAACGTAGTCGGTCACCACGCTGCCAATGTAGAGGTCGCGCAGGTCCGGGCCGCCCCAGCTCACATTGGTCGGCGCTCGCAGGATGCTGCCTTCGGGATCGGACAGCACGGTAATCAGTTCGCCCTGCGGCGTTATCGCCACCACTTTATTGGCGAGGAAGAGCGTCACCCAGAGGTTGCCGTGCGCGTCGAAGCCGCAACCGTCCGGGGCACCCAACTGGCTGCGCACGGCCAGCGACAGCGGGCGCAGATGCTGCACTTCCTGATGCGAGAAGCCGAGCTTCGGACCATAGCGCACCGGATTGCCAAGCGAGCCGTCGTCGTTGATCGCATAGCGCAGCACGTCGCAGCCTACGGTCTCGCACACAAAGAGGTGGCGCTCCTCAGCATCCAGCGCCATCCCGTTCGCGAAGGCAATGCCGGACGCCACCACGGTCGCGCTGCCGTCCGGATCCACCCGAAACACGAGGCCATCGTTCTGGCCGGCAAACGCGCGGTCGATCGGCCCCCAGGTGGAGTGCGAGCACCACACGCGCCCTTTCGAATCGACCAGCGGGTAGTTGCAGCCGTAGAGCGTGCGGCCGGCGATTTCGCCGCAGAGAATCTCGATCTTGCCGGTGGCCGGATCGAGTCGTTGCAGGGGGCCGGCGCCGGTCTCGGGCCCGCCGAAATTAGCGATGAGAATGCGGCCGCTGGCGTCCATATTGATGCCGTTCGGCGCGCCGCCGGCGAGACCTAGCCGCTGCACACTGCCATCGGCCGCAACGCGCGCCACTGCGCTGTGCTGGTCGGACATCCACACGGTGCCGTCTGCCGCCACCACAACGTCTTCCGGTCGGGTCACGCCGACGCCCACTTTGCGACAGGCAGAAAGATCGATTGCGCTCAAAGTCATGCTTGAAGCTCCCCTTGCTGCTGGCCGCTGGCGCCCAGGCGCTACGGCACTGATTTTTTTGTGTTGACGCCCTGCGCTATTGCCCGGCAGGGCTCGTGTAAACGGCGTGGATGGCCTCAATCCCGGCCAATACTTCCGGCGACAGCGTGGTGCCGAAGGCTGCCACCTGTTCGTCGAGCTGTGCAACCGAAGTGGCGCCGATAATGGTCGAGCCCACAAAGCAACGCTGCTGCACAAACGAAAGCGCCAGCGCGATTGGGCTTAGCCCGTGGCGTCTGGCGAGCCCGTTGTACTCGGCGGCGGCTTCCAGCGCGCGCGGCCGTTTGTAGCGGTCGCCGAACTGCGGAAACTTGCCAAGGCGGGTGTGCTCGAAACCGACTATTGGCCGATCGCCGAACGGCGGAATGCGCCCGCTGGCATCCACAAACTTCCCGCTCAGCAGACCCATCGCCAGCGGCGAATACGCCAGCAAAGGCACGTTCAGGCGATAGCTCGCTTCGGCCAAGTCGCCGTCGAAAGTGCGGATCAGGAGGTTGTAGCCGTTCTGGATCGAGGCCGGCGGCGGCAAATTATTTTCCCGCGCCAGCCGCACGAACTCACACACCCCGAAGCAGGTCTCGTTCGACAAGCCATAGGCGCGGATTTTTCCGGCCTTGATGGCGGCCGCCAGCGCTTCGATTTGTTCGAGGATGGGCGTGGA
>CAMCQE010000074.1 GCA_945876945.1 Klebsiella pneumoniae | reverse complement strand
TGGCGCCATCCAGCATGTGGCAAGTGGCCTGCGCGTAATGGCTGGCCGCGTCGGCCATTGGATCCATGCCATGGAAACGCGCCATGTAGTCGGAGGCAGAGCCGGCCACCAGCGTGACCGGCGCGGTCGTCGCCCGCCAGCACGCTGCCGCCTCGGCGCGGCGATACATCGTGGCATTAACCGACTTGTGGGCGGGGTCCATGCGCAAACGCCAGGCGCCGTTCGGCAGCGGCACCGCCCAGCACGGCAGCACCTGTGCGAGCACTTCCGCCGAAGCGGCAGGCGCCAAACGCGCAAGATGTTTGAGGAGCGTGGCTTCGTCGGCGAAATCGCGCAGTTGCGGCGGCGTGTGCTGTTGATCGAGCCAGCGCTGATAGCGTCCCGGGGCGTCGGTCGGCGTGGTCTCGGGCATGCCGAAGCCTTCCAGCAACACCAGGCTGGCAATCCGCGCGGGGCGTGCGCCGGCATAAATGCCGCACACGTTGCCGCCCATGCTGTGGCCTACCAAAGTGATGGCGGTGGGGCCGGTGATGGCATCCAGGACGGCGTCCAGATCCCGCAGGTACTCCGGGAACCAGTAGGCCTTGGTGCTGCAGGGGGATTCACCATAGCCGCGAAGATCGGGCGCAATGAGATAAAAATCTTTCTGCAGCGACGCGGCAACCGCCGCAAAGCTTGCCCCGGTATCGCCCCAGCCGTGAACCAGCACGATGGGCGGCGAAGACGGCTTGCCCCAGGTCCAAATCCTCAGGCTGACATCAGGAAGGGCGAGCGTGTGCGGCGTTGGCGCAGGCAAGGACATGGCAGATCTAACTGACCAGGCGTGACCGTGGCAGTTCGGCGGGTGACGGCACGCCGCGCAAATAGTCGCTGACATCGTCCTGATGCAGCGGCTTGCTGAACCAGAAACCCTGAGCGGCCGGGCAATGCATCTGCTGCAGACGCCGTAATTGCTCGGGCGTTTCCACGCCTTCCGCCACCACGTTCATGCCCAGCGTATGCCCCAGAGACACCAGCGCCTGCACGATCGCCGAGCTCTCGCCCCGCTCGACCATCGTTGAGACAAACGAGCGATCGATTTTCAGCGAGTCGTACTGAAACCGCTGCAGGTAGGTCAGTGAGGAATACCCGGTGCCGAAGTCATCCACGTGCAACTGAATCCCGAGGCTGCGCAGGTCTTCAAGAGTGCTCAAGACCAAATCGCCGTGATCCATGACCACGCGCTCGGTGATTTCCAGATGGATGGAGGTTGGCGGAATGGCGTAATCCTCCAGCAACACGACCAGACGCTTGGCCATGTCTTCAGCCATGAACATACGCCCGGACACATTGATGCTCATCGCCAGCGGTGGATTTAACGGAAACAGCCGCTGCCACTTGGCGAGCTGCTGTATGGCGCGTTCCATGACCCACCAGCCAATCGGCACCACCAGGCTCGTCGTCTCGACGAAATTGATGAAATCATCGGGCAGCACGAGGCCACGGGACGGATGCTGCCAGCGCAACAGGGCCTCGAAGCCCAACACGCGATCGGTGCCATCGAGATTCATGATCGGCTGGTAGTACAGCTCGAGTTCACCGCGATCCAGCGCCCGGCGTAGGTCAGTCTCCATGCGGTGCTGGAACATCGCCTGGTCGTGTAGCTGCATATCGAAGACCGCGTAAGTCGCCTGTCCTGCGTTCTTGGCGCGATACATCGCGATGTCGGCGTCGCGCAGGAGTTCGTCCGGACAGCGGTAGCGTTCGCTGGCGAGCGCGATGCCAACGCTCGCCGAGGCGTAGATGGGATGGGCGCCAAATTCAAACGGGCGGGACAGCGAATCCTGCAGGCGCTCGACAACGTAGACCGCGTCGGTGGCGCCGGTGATGTCGTTCAGCACCACCCCGAATTCGTCGCCGCCCAAACGGGCCAGCGTGTCGCCAGGTCGCAGGCAGGCCAGCACCCGCTGAGAGACCTGCGTCAGGAGCTCATCCCCCGCAGGGTGCCCGAAGCTGTCATTCACATGCTTGAAGCGATCGAGGTCGAAAAAGAGCACCGCAAACTGACGCAAGGGGTCACGTCGGAAACGACGCAACGCAAGCTCAAGCCGGTCCATAAACAGCAAGCGATTGGGCAAGCCGGTGAGCGCATCATGCATCGCTTCGTGCAGCAGGCGCGATTCAGTCTCTTTGCGGCGCGTGATGTCGGTCATTGAGCCGGCCATCCGCCAGGCATTACCGGTGTCGTCGCGTAGCGCGACGCCGCGGCTGGCCACCCAGCGGGTGTCGCCCCCCTTGGTCACCATGCGGTATTCACACTCGAAGAACGCGGTGCGCCCTTCAAGGTGCAGGGTCAGCGCTTCGTCAAAGCGTTCGCGATCCTGACGGTCGACGCGCTCAAACCACTCAGCAAGGCGATCCGAAACATCGCGCTCGCTGTAGCCCAGAATCGCCTTCCAGCGCGGCGAAAAATAGACTTCGTCGGCGCGCAGATTCCAGTCCCAAATGCCATCGTTAGCGCCGCCCACGGCCAGCGCGTAGCGCTGTTCGCTCTCCCGCAGCGCTTGTTCACTTCGGTGGCGCTCAATCGCATAGCGAATGGCGCGCCCCAGCATGATGTCATCCACTTCGCGCTTGATGAGGTAATCCTGTGCGCCTTCGCGCAGTGCTTTGGTCCCCAGATCAACGCTGTTCTGATTGGTCAGCACGATGATCGGCGAATCCGGCGCGGCTGCGGCCATGCGTCGGCACACTTCGATGCCGGCGCCGTCGGGCAGATTGAGATCGAGCAGAATGACATCGAAGCGCTGCTGGCTGGCGCGGGTCAGCGCGGGCGTCAGGCGCTCGAAGTGCTCGATGGCGAACCGCCAGCCGCTGACGCGGCGCAAATGCCTGATGGCCAGCTTGGCCTCGGACTCAATGTCTTCCACCAGCAGCAAGCGGCAATTGGTCAGTGTTTCACTCATCGCAATGTTAACCCGCCGCGTGGCGCTGAATTAATGATGGAGCGTAGCCCGGTCCCGCGAAACTCGAGGATGAAACTCGCCCCGCTCCCCGGTGCTGAATCCACGAACAACTCGCCCCCGTGAGCCCGCACCACCTGCCGGCAAATCGCCAGCCCGATGCCGAGTCCGGGATATTCCTGTTCGGTGTGCAAGCGTTGGAACAGCCCGAAGATGCGGGCCGCATTGGCTGGATCTATCCCGATGCCGTTGTCTTCAACCACCACCCGCAGGCAATCCCCGCTGTCCTGGGAACTGATACGCACGCGCGGTGGCCGGGCGGCGCGGAATTTGATGGCGTTCGACAGCAGGTTCTGAAAAACCTGCACCATTTGCTGACGGTTCACGAGCAAGGTGGGCAATGGCTGACGTTCAATCGCGGCCCCGGCGTCGTCGATCTCGCTTTGCAGATTGGCGATGGCGTCGGCCAAGACCCCGTCCAGACTCACAGCTTCTGGTTCAGCGTGGCCGGCACGCACCGTCGAGACGGCGAGAATGCCATCCAGCATCTGCTGCATGCGACGGGTCAGTGCCACAGTCTCGGCCGAGGCCTCCGCAAACTCCTCGCCCAGGGCAGCACTTTGGGCCCCTAGCCAGCGGGCATTGCTCGCCAGCGAATTGAGCGGCGCCTGCAAATCGTGGGTGACGGCGAACAGCAGTTGCTCGAGTTCAGCGTTGCGGACGCTCACGGCGACGCTGTCTTCGGCGGTCACTTTCCGTAGCGCTTCGCTGCAGTTGACCACCCACCAGGCGCCCTGCCGGGTTTGGGGGCCCAAGGGTCGCAGCTGCACCGTGATGTTGCCGTTGCCACGACCGTCGAACCCCATATCGAATACGGTGGTGCTGGCCGTCCGCGGGCCTTGCAGCCGACGCCGCAATTCAAGCCGGTCCTCTGGTTCGCAGGCCAGCGACTCCAGCGGCGTGGCCAGCAGTTGGTAGCGCGGGCGCTCGAGCAGCCCTTCAAGTTCGCGATTGACCGCCTGAAAGCGGCCTTCTGCGTCAATCAGGCCCGCCGGTCCGGGCACCGCACTGGTCAGCAAGGTAGAAAGTTCGGGCGCGTGGCGTTCGGACATGTCGCGGGCGGCGCGAATTCGTTCCAACAAGCGATGAGGCAAGCTCAGATAACCGGCGCTGTCCTTACGATCGCGGCCGTCGACCCCCAGCCCCACGCAATCCCGCGCACTGGGCGCATGGTCCTGCTCGGAAAAAATCCAGAACAAACAGGCCGGCTCGCGTTGTCTGGCGAAACCAATGGCTTCGCTCATTTCGGCCACCAGCGGACCCGGGTCACCGACCACCGCCGCCACGGGCGCGGCACTCAACTCGTGCATGAGCTCGAGCAAAGTCGCCGTTTTGACCACTTCCAGCTCCGGATAGGCACTTCGAATCGCCAACGCAAGCAGGCCGCGATCGTAGCGATCGGCATCGAACACAATGATTCTAGTTTTTTGAATCAAGAGTTTGCGCTTGTTATCTAGAAAAGGTTGTCGGAGTGGCGAGGATAGGCGAAGCCGATTCCAGACTCAACGGCGAATCTGTGACAGCGTCTTTTCGTGCGCCGTGACAAGCCTGTTCCAAGTGTGGAAAACTTGCGGAGATTTTATGAGCACGGGAGACAGGTAAATTGAGTACAACACCCACCCCGCCGGCCGACGGCGCCATTATCACCATCGTTAACGGACATCTGTCCGTTCCCGATAATCCGATTATTCCTTTCATTGAAGGCGACGGCATTGGGCCGGACGTCTGGCGCGCCAGCCAGCGCGTGATGGACGCCGCAGTCGCCAAGGCCTATGGCGGCAAACGCAAAATCGCGTGGATGGAAGTGTATGCCGGCGAGAAAGCCAACACCCTCACGGGTTCCTGGTTGCCGGAAGCCACGCTGGACGCCTGCCGCAAATATTTGGTGGCCATCAAAGGCCCGCTAACCACCCCGGTGGGCGGCGGCATCCGGTCGCTGAACGTGGCGCTCCGCCAGATCCTCGACCTCTACGTCTGCCTGCGGCCGGTCCGCTGGTTCAAGGGCGTGCCCTCACCGGTGAAGCGTCCAGACCAGGTCGACATGGTGATCTTCCGCGAGAACACCGAAGACATTTATTCCGGCATTGAGTTCGAACAGGGCACGCCGGAAAACGCCAAGTTCCTCGCCCTGATGGCCGAGCACTTCCCGGACCTCTACAAGAAGATTCGCTTCCCCGGCACCTCCGGCATCGGCATCAAGCCCGTGTCGCAAGAAGGCACCGCGCGTCTCGTGCGGGCCGCCCTGAAGTACGCGTTGGCCAACGGCCGCAAGAGCCTGACCTTCGTGCACAAGGGGAACATCATGAAGTTCACCGAAGGCGCGTTCCGTAACTGGGGTTATGAGCTGGCCGAAAAAGAATTCGGCGCCGAGTGCTACACCTGGGAACAATGGGAACGGACGGTTGCTGCGCAGGGCACCAAAGCTGCTAACGCAGAACAGGACGCCGCCCTCGCCGCCGGCAAGGTGCTGGTGAAGGATTCCATCGCAGACATCACGCTGCAGCAGGTTCTGACCCGTCCCACCGAGTTCGATGTCATTGCCACCCTGAACCTGAACGGTGACTACCTCTCCGACGCCCTCGCGGCGCAGGTGGGCGGCATCGGCATCGCGCCAGGCGGCAACATCAACTACGACACCGGTCACGCGATCTTTGAAGCGACTCACGGCACGGCGCCGAAGTACGCGAACCAGGACAAGGTGAACCCGGGTTCCGTGTTGCTGTCGGGCGAGATGATGTTCCGCTACATGGGCTGGACTGAGGCTGCCGACATGATCATCAGCTCGATGGACCGCACCATTGGCGACAAGATCGTGACCTACGATTTTGCCCGCATGATGGAAGGCGCCACCGAAGTGAAGTGCAGCGAGTTCGCCACTGCGATGATCGAACGGCTCTAAGCCGTTCATGGCCATGACGACGCCTCGCGCACGCCTGTTTGAAGCAGGCAGGTTGATTCGCGAGGCGTTCGTCAAATACAACGACAACTTCGGCCGCATCACGCGGCGCGCCAAACAGCGTTTCGAAGCCCAGGATTGGCAGGGAGCCGAACGCGACATTGGCGATCGCATCGAGCTTTACACGAAGTCGGTTGAGCGATCCGTGGTCGCTCTCACCCGCTTGATGGGGCCTGATGGCCTGACTCACGACCGGTGGCGCGAACTCAAAACCGTATTCGGTGAGCGCGTAGACGGGATTGCCGACGGCGCTTTCTCCAAAACCTTTTTTAATTCCATCAGCCGCAACATCTTGCGCACGGTGGGGACGGATCCGGAGACGGAATTCGTCGATGTACGATTCAACATCCATGACGCCCAGCGCCATGCGGTGGAATGCCGGAATTATCTGAACTGGGGCTCAATCACAGAAAGCCTGCGACGTTTGCTCGCCGACTGCAGCTTTGATGTGCCCTATGCCAATCTGAGCCGCGATGTCGCCCGCGTGGAGGCCGAACTCAGCGCCTATGCCGCATCGCTGGACACCGACCCCGGGGCGGTGTTGCGCTTTGATTTCCTGCCAGCAGTGTTTTACCAGTCGAGACGCGCGTATTTGATTGGCAAGGCGTTTTGGGCGGCACACTCAGCACCCTTGGTGATCGCGATTGGCCATGTTCAGGCCGGGGTGGCGGTGGACTCGATCATGATGTCGGTAGACGACATCAGCATTCTGTTTGGTTTCACTCGCTCCTACTTCTTCGTCGATCTGGAGCCGGTGGAAGGCGCGGTCTACTTCATCCATTCGCTGCTGCCCGGCAAGCCTGTTGATGAGCTCTACACCGTGCTGGGTCGCCTGCGTCAAGGCAAAACCGAGCGCTATCAACTTTTCTCCACGCACCTCAACACCTGCACCGACCACTTTGTCACGGCGCCCGGTGACCGCGGTCTGGTGATGATTGTGTTTACCCTGCCTTCCTACGACCTCGTGTTCAAAATCATTCGGGACCGTTTTGGCTTCCCGAAAAACACCAGTCGACACGAAGTGATGTCGAAGTACGAGTTCGTCGTCCGGCACGATCGCGCTGGTCGCCTTCTGGACACCCAGGAATTCACCGACATCGAATTCCCGCTGGCCAAGTTCGATCAGGAAGTCGTCGACGAACTCATGAGCGAGGCGGCCGAGAGCACCCGGATCGATAACGGCCAATTGGTGATTCGCCACCTGTATGTCGAGCGCCGGCTCCGCCCGCTCAATTTGTATCTGCGTGAGGCGCCGCGCGAGTTGGCGGAAGCGGCGGTCATCGATTACGGCGACGCCCTGCGCGATCTGGCGCGGGCCAATATTTTTCCCGGCGACCTGTTGATCAAGAACTTTGGGGTGACACGGCACGGGCGCGTCATCTTCTACGACTACGACGAACTCTGTCTGGTCACGGATTGCCACTTCCGGGAAGTCCCGGAAGCGCGTTTTGATGAAGACGAATACCGTCCCAGGCCATGGTTTCATGTCAACGCCAACGACGTTTTCCCCGAAGAATTCATGAAGTTTCTCGCCATCGAGGCGTCCCTGCGCGAAGTCTTCATGGCGCATCACGCCGACTTGCTGACCGTCGCCTTCTGGCGCGACTTGCAGGTTCTCCATCAGCAGACCCTGGGCAAGGAGCGCCCTGCTCAAGGCACCAGTAGCCGACCGCGCGCCCGCCCTGCCTTTAGCTAGGGACAAGCTTGATCGCGGACGGGTGACAGGCTTGCGCGGCATCGCTATGATTGACGCGAATAACAATTATTCTCATTCAATGGCTGCAATCCTTTATCCCGAACCGACGAGCGTGGTAAGGACACTCCCGTCCGGTACCAAGACGCTGGCGGCCCTGCGCCATGGGGAGACTGCGGCCGTGGTGGATATCGATGGCGCCCAACCGGCGCTCATCGCAAGGCTTGCTGCCCGCGGTCTGGTGCCCGGCGCGACGCTCACGGTACTGCGCGGCGGCGATCCGCTGCTGGTGCTGGTAGACGACAGCCGCTGGGCTTTAACCAAGGCCGACGCCGAGCACATCTATGTCGAGGCCGCGCCCACTTCCTTGCGCCGACGCCTGCTGTCTTATCTGCTGCCATGAATGCCGTACCGCTGGGCTCCCTCGCTGCGGGCAGCCGCGCACAGGTTGCGGGTTTCTTGCAGGAAGACGCCTTCGCCCAACGCCTCATGCAACTGGGATTGATTGAAGGGGCCAGTGTGGAAATCCTGCGCTGTGCGCCCAGCGGCGACCCCATCGAAATCTCGGTAATGGGCTATGCCCTGTCCTTACGGCGGGCAGAAGCCAACCTCATTCTGGTCAGCCCGGAGCCGACATGACCCCCCAGCCAGCACCCCCAACACCACGCCGCGTGGTGGTAACGCTAGGCAATCCGAATACCGGCAAAAGCACGCTGTTTAACGCGCTCACAGGCCTGAACCAGCGGGTGGGGAACTTCCCCGGCGTCACGGTCGAGCATCTCTCCGGCACGCTGACTTTGCCCTGCGGTACGGTCAATCTGGTCGACCTGCCGGGCACTTATTCACTCTCCGCGCAGTCGCCGGATGAAATGGTCGCGGTTGATGTGTTGATGGGCGGGGTCGCAGAAGTCGGCCAACCTGACGTCGTGTTGCTCATTCTTGACGGCACCAATCTGCGGCGGAATCTGTTTCTGGCCAGTCAGGTGCTGGAAATCGGGCTGCCGGTGGTGATTGCGCTGTCGATGACAGACCTGCTCGAACGGCAGGGCGTGAGCCTTAATCTGACCCGCCTTGGTGAACTGCTCGGCGCCCCGGTGGTCCCGGTACTCGCCGGCAAGGCCGAAGGTCTTGAAGCCTTGAGAGGCGCGCTCGAACAAGCTTTGACCGCACCAAAGCCCTCCTCCTTGCGGCTCAATCCGGCATTGGCAACGGCCGTGCAGACGATGGTTGCCGAACTGGCAGGCGCTGGTGTTGCGGCCACCGCGACCGAAGTGGAGCGCGCACTCATCGATGAACAGGGCTATGCCGAAAAGCGCTTGTGCGATCGGGGTGGCGAGCGTTGGCGCGAGCGATTGGCAGCGACCCGACAGGCGCTGGCGCAGGGCCGCAACCTCGCCACGCTGGAGGCACGCGACCGCTACAGCTGGATCAACAAAGTGTTGGCCGAAGTAGAGCAACGCAGCGCGCGCCGCGCGGGTTGGCGCGAAGCGCTGGACCGCTATCTCAACCATCCGCTATGGGGATCGGTGGCCTTTGTGCTCTCGATGGCGGTGGTCTTCCAGTCCGTCTTCGCCTGGGCCACGCCCTTGATGGACCTCATCGATGGCGGTGTGGGGGCGCTCTCGGGTCAGGTGCGGAACAGCTTGCCGCCAGGATTACTCAATGACTTCGTGGTGAACGGCATCATCGCGGGCGTCGGCAGCGTGGTGATATTCCTGCCGCAGATCCTCATTCTCTTCGCCTTCATCATCCTGCTGGAAGATTCGGGCTACATGTCGCGTGCGGCATTTCTGGTGGACCGCCTCATGCGCTGGTGCGGTTTGTCGGGCCAGTCGTTCATCCCGATGTTGTCCAGCTTCGCCTGTGCCGTGCCGGGCATCATGGGCACACGGGTGATTGCGAATCCGCGCGACCGTCTGGCCACCATTCTCGCCGCGCCCTTTATGACCTGCTCCGCACGCCTGCCGGTCTATGCGCTGCTAATCAGCGCTTTCGTGCCGGCGCAGAGCTGGCTCGGTGGTTTGATCAACCTGCAGGGTCTGGTGCTATTGGCGTTTTATCTGCTGGGCATGCTGGGCGCCATCGTGACGGCCTTTCTGGTAACGAGACTGCGCAAAAGCGAAACCACCAGCCGCTTTTTGATGGAAATGCCCCCTTACCGGATGCCAAGCCTGCGCTCGCTGGGCCTCAAACTGCTGGCGCGAGCGCGCATCTTCCTGCAGCGCGCCGGCACGCTGATTTTCAGCGTCACGCTGGTGGTGTGGGTGCTGAGTGCTTTTCCCAGAACCTCCACCGGTGATAGCCCAAACGCGGCAGCCCCCTCAATGGAGTCGAGCTACCTCGGCCGGATGAGCCAGGCGCTTACGCCCGCCTTCGCGCCGCTCGGCTGGGACTGGAAAGTGACCGCCGCCGTGGTGGCTTCGCTGCCCGCCCGCGAAGTCGTGATCGCCGTGCTGGGAACCCTGTATGCCGTGGAAGCGAGCGACGCCGCTGGCGAAGCACGACTCATCAATCGCCTGCAAGACGCCCGTCATCCCGATGGCAGTAAAGTGTTTTCGCTCCCGATGGCCTTGGGCTTGATGGTGTTTTATGCGCTGTGCCTGCAGTGCGTGTCGACCCTCGCCGTCATGCGCAGAGAAACCAACAGCTGGAAGTGGCCGGCGATTGCCTGGGTCTACATGACATCGCTGGGCTATCTCGGCGCGCTGGCCTGCTTCCAGTTAGGCAGCGCCTTATAAGCTCATAAGCGCTTCAACGTGGCCGGCTGGCCGCCAATGGCTATACTAGCCGCCCGCCTCGGCGGGACGCGATTAACCCTGATGCTGCAAGTCTGGAGATGACACACGATGTTCGAGGTCACTGACGACGCCCGGATCGTCGGCTACCGTCCACTGCTCCCTCCCGCCATTTTGCTGGAGGAGTTGCCCCTTACCGAGCACGCGTCGCACACCGTCACGCGCGGCCGCCGGCAAGCGGAAAAAATCATTCAGGGCGAAGACGATCGCCTGATGGTGGTGGTTGGTCCCTGCTCTATCCACGACACCAAAGCCGCGCTGGAATACGCCGACCACCTTCAAAGCGTGGTGGAAGGTCTGCAAAACGACCTCCTGATCATCATGCGGGTGTACTTCGAGAAGCCGCGAACCACCATCGGCTGGAAAGGGCTCATCAACGACCCGCACCTCGATGGCAGCTTCGATATCAACAACGGCCTGCGCACCGCGCGTCGGCTCCTGTTGGAGCTGGCGCACCGCGGCCTGCCGGCGGGCACTGAATTTCTGGACGTCATCACGCCGCAGTTCATGGCGGACTTGGTCGCGTGGGGCGCCATTGGCGCGCGCACCACCGAAAGCCAGATTCATCGCGAAATGGCGTCGGGTTTATCCATGCCGGTGGGCTTCAAGAACGGCACCGACGGCAGCGTGCAGATTGCCATCGACGCGATTGGTGCGGCCCGTCACCCGCACCACTTCCTGTCGGTCACCAAACAGGGGATCTCGGCGATTGTCAGCACGGCGGGGAATCCTGATTGCCACGTCATCCTGCGCGGCTCGAACAGCGGCCCTAATCACCATGCCGAAGCGGTTAAAGCCTGCGCCGAAGCCACCACCAAAGCCGGCCTGAGCGCACGCCTGCTCATCGATTGCAGCCACGGCAACAGCCGCAAGGATCACCGCAACCAGCCCGCCGTCGCCGGCGAAGTTGCCGCGCAGGTGGCGGCCGGCGACCGCAGCATCTGCGGCGTGATGCTGGAAAGCCATCTGGTGGAAGGCAAACAGAACCAGTCGTCGGCGACGCCCTTGGTGTACGGCCAGAGCATTACCGACGCCTGCATCTCATGGACGCAAACGGTCCCCGTGTTGCAGGAACTGGCGGCCGCCGTCCGCGCAAGGCGCGCCGCCGGTTGAGCGGCGCCCGCAGGCTTTGGGCGGCGCTGCTGCTGGCAGTTGCCGCCAACGCCTCCGCGCTGGCGCCACCACCCGCCCAACGCGTTGCCTCGCTGAATCTCTGCACCGACCTCCTGCTGCTGGCGGTCGCCGCCCCCGAACACATTGTGTCGCTGACCGCGCTGGCGGCCGATCCCCAACTCTCGCCCATGAGCGCCGAAGCCCGCCGCTACCCGGCCAATCACGGTCGGGCGGAGGAACTCCTACCCCTGCACCCGGATCTGGTCCTCGCCGATGAATCGTCTGCGGCCGCCAGCCTGTCTTTATTGCGCCGACTGGGCGTGCAGGTCGAAGTCTTTGCATCGCCCACCACGGTGGCAGGCATTCAACACAATCTATTGAAACTGGGCCGCTTGCTGGGGCGTGAAGCCGTGTCTCAAGCGCTGGCGGCACGCCTGCCTGCAGCAGAGACAGCGTCGATAGGCACAGCCTGGCTGCTCCAACCCGGCGGCCACACGCCGGGCGAGTCCAGCCTGGGCCCGGCTCTGCTAGCCGCTGCGGGTTTGCGCGATCTGGCGCCGGCGCACGGCCTGGGGGCCGGCGGCTTCGTGCCGCTGGAGCGATTGCTGTTATCCAGGCCAGACTTTCTGGTGACGGGTGCAAGCACATCTGGCGACAGTTCTCGCGCGGAGGAATGGCTTGCCCATCCGGCGCTGACCCGCGCCCCCATTCGCCGCCTCCGCGTTGCCGAAAACCTCTGGACCTGTGGCGGCGTGAGCTTCGCTGAAGCGGTCATGACCCTGCGTCGCGCGGCGGCCTCTGAATGAACCCGCGAGTTCGCGGCTTGACGTGGGGATTAGGATTCAGCCTACTGGCCCTGTCGGCGGCAGCCCTGTTGACCGGTCCCGCAGCCGTGAGCGCCGACCAGGTGCTCGCGGTACTGATGGGCAAGGGCAGCATCGAGGCGAGTCTCATCGTGAGCGAAATACGGCTCCCGCGCCTGCTGCTGGCGCTGCTCGTGGGTGCCGGACTCGGCGCCTCTGGCGCGGCATTACAGGCGCTGCTCCGCAACCCGCTGGCTGACCCCGGCGTGACCGGCATCTCTGCCAGCGCGGCGCTGGGCGCGGTGCTGATGTTCTATTGCGGCGGAGACGCGGTGGCAGGCCTCGGCTTACCCCTGGGCGGCCTGCTGGGCGCGCTGCTGGGCACGCTGATCTTGCTCACGCTGGCGCGGCGCGGCGCCGGCACCGTCACGCTGATTCTGGCGGGTGTTGCGCTCGGCAGTTTGGCCAGCGCCGCCACCTCGCTGGTGCTCAATCTGGTGCCCAATCCCTACGCGGCCTACGAAATCGTGTTCTGGTTGATGGGCTCACTGACCGATCGGGCGCTGAACCACGTGTGGCTGATAGCGCCACTGCTGATTCCGGGCCTGCTCCTGCTGCTGCATACGGGCAGCCGTCTGGACACGCTGGCGCTCGGCGAGGAGGTAGCGGCCAGCCTCGGCACTCATCTTCCTCGCTTACGGACTTCGGTCATTGTCGGCACTGCACTCTGCGTGGGGCCCGGTGTGGCGGTCGCCGGATTCATCGGGTTTGTGGGATTACTCGTGCCGCATGCGCTGCGGCCCTGGACGGGTCATCGTCCGGCGATCCTCATCCCCTGCTCCGCGCTGGGCGGCGCGGCCCTGACGTTAGGCGCCGACCTCTTGTGCCGCAGCCTGCCTGTGATGGGTGAACTGAAACTGGGCGTGGTGACGGCGCTGCTGGGCGCGCCCTTCCTGCTGTTCCTGCTCTGGCGCGAGCGAGGCTTGGCAGCATGAGCGTGCTCCGCTGTGAGGCGCTGGCCCTGCACCGCGCAAACCGTCTGGTGCTGGCAGACCTCTCGTTCCAGATTGAGGCGGGAGAAATGGTCGGGATAGTCGGGCCTAACGGGGCGGGCAAATCCTCGCTGTTGCGGGCGCTGGCCGGTTTAGTGCCTGCTAGCAGCGGCGAAGTGCGCCTCAAGGGGAAGTCGCTTGGCGCGTGGTCGGCCAGCGAACGCGCTCGCGTGCTGGGCTATCTGCCGCAGCACCCGCAGCTCCTGTGGCCGCTCAGCGTGCGCGAGGTGGTGGCGCTTGGTCGTCGGCCTTATGACGGGACCTGTGCGCCCGCCGCGCAGGAGGCCGCCATCGAGCGCGCACTGGTGGACTTAAGTCTCTCCGCGTTCGCCGATCGCGATGCCAGACAGCTCTCGGGCGGTGAACAGATGCGCGTGCATCTGGCGCGGCTCGCCGCCGGCACGCCCGCGGTTTATCTGGTGGACGAGCCCACCGCCGCGCTCGATCCGCGTGCGCAGCTTGAAGTGATGAACACGCTGCAAGGCTGCGCCCGCGCCGGGGCCGCTGTGCTGCTGGTGCTGCACGACCTGCCCCTTGCCGCCCGCTACTGCGACCGGCTACTGGTCTTGCAGAAAGCACGGGCGGTACTCTGCGCGGAACCTGCGCTCGCCTTGAACGACTCGCGATTGGCCGAGGTCTTTGGCGTTGCAGGCCTGCGTGGTGAGATGAATGGCCGCGAGGCGCTCCTTGGACTTTCCGCACTCCCTTCAAATCAGGCGTCAACTCAGGACATCCCCGAATGAGCTCCAACACCGCCCACCGCCTGATTAGCCTCCTGCCCGGCACCACCGAGTGGGTGTGCGCGCTGGGCTTGCAGTCGAGTCTGGTTGGCATTTCGCACGAATGCGATTTCCCGGCTGGCATTAGCCCTTTGCCGCGAGTTTCGGGCACGCTGATTCAACACGAATCGGCCAGCCTGACGATCGACGCCCAGGTTCGCGCAGCGCTGGCGGCCGGCGAATCGCTCTACCAGCTCGATTTGGCGCAAATTCAGCGCCTCGCCCCTACCCTGCTCATTAGCCAGTCGCTGTGCGCGGTGTGCGGGGTGGACAGCGACACGGTGGAAGCCGCGCTGTGTGAGCTACCGGGCGGCACCGGCCAGTTCAATTTCGCCCCTCTGAACCTCACCAGCCTGTTTCAGGCGGTCCGCGAGCTGGGCGCGCGGCTCGGGGTCGAAGACCGCGCCAGCGCGCTCTGCCTGCTGCTGGAGGCGCGCATCGATTCGGTCAGGCAGCGCACCGCCACACTCGGCGAAGTGCGGCCAAGGGTGGCGTTTCTCGAGTGGGTCGATCCGCTCTTCAGCGGGGGGCACTGGAACCCTGAACTGGTGAGCCTCGCCGGCGGCATCCCGGTCTTGGGCGCCGCCGGGGAGAAATCGCGCAGCCTCGAGTGGGCGGCGTTGGCAGCCGCCGATCCCGATGTCATCTTCATCGCCTGCTGCGGCTTTTCGGTCGCGCGGACGCTGGCAGAGTTGCCGTCTATCACCAGCAAACCCCACTGGCAGTCATTGCGCGCGGTGCAGGCGGGGCGCGTGTTTGTCAGCGACGGCAACGCCTTCTTCAATCGCTCCGGTCCGCGCCTCGTCGATAGCCTGGAACAACTCGCGCATGCCCTGCATCCGCAAGTGCATCCGCTACCGTCCGGGGTGCCCGCGGCGCACGCCTTGCCTGCCGGTTAGCCTGTCTATCGATATGCCGGATTGAACTAATCGATCGACATCCATCGACGGATAATGCCGGCGGTTAAACAGTCGACGCGCGGTTTTTTCATGAGCAATAGTCAGGCGGCCAGCGCTGTGGCCACTCTCGACGCCAGCACTTTGCTGGCGGACGGAGCCGAATTTAGCGGGCTATCGCCGCAAGACATCGTATCCCGTGCGCTCCTGTATAGCCGCCGCCCCTTACTGTCGACCAACTTCCGGCCGCGGGCCGCCGCCCTGCTCCACCTCGTGACCCGCATCATCCCGGACATTCCGGTCGTGTGGGTCGACAGTGGCTACAACACGCCGGCCACCTATGAATTTGCCGAAGCGGTGACGGCGCGCCTGAAACTGAATCTCCGCGTGTACACCCCGCTGGTGTCCAGCGCCCGTCGGCATGCGATCTATGGCGGTGTGCCGGGGCTTGATGATCCCCGTCACACGGTGTTTACCCAGGAAGTGAAGCTCGAGCCGTTTGAGCGCGCCTTGCGCGAACTCGCCCCGGACGTCTGGTTTACCGGCATTCGCGCCGAGCAGACCGATTTCCGCAAGACGTTGGGTGTGGTCTCGAAAGGCGCGTTCGGCACGACGCGCGTAGCGCCGTTCTTTGGCTTGTCAGGGCTCGACCTTGAAGACTATCTCTACGAGCACGACCTACCGGATAACGACGATTATTTCGATCCCACCAAGGTGCTAGACCGCCGCGAATGCGGCTTGCAGAATCTTGGCGCCGGTATCTGAGCGGATACCGGCGCGCCTCGCCTGCCTCAGGCTTTGACCGCGACCGGAATCTTGCCGATTTTTGCCTGCCATTCGGCAGGCCCCGTCTGGTGCACCGAGGTACCCTGGGAATCCACGGCCACCGTCACCGGCATGTCTTCCACCACGAACTCGTACACCGCTTCCATGCCAAGGTCGGCGAACGCCACGACCCGCGACTTGCGGATGGCCTTGGACACCAGATAGGCCGCGCCGCCCACCGCCATCAGGTACACCGCCTGATGGTTTTTGATGGATTCGATCGCCACCGGTCCGCGCTCAGACTTGCCGATCATGCCGATGAGCCCGGTCTTCTCGAGCATCATGTCGGTGAATTTATCCATGCGGGTCGCGGTGGTGGGACCGGCCGGCCCGACCACTTCATCGCGTACCGGATCAACCGGGCCCACGTAGTAGATAAACCGACCGTGGAAGTCGAGGCCTTCGGGCAACGGCTGGCCGCTGGCCAACATCTCCTGAATGCGTTTATGGGCGGCATCGCGCCCGGTGAGCATCGCGCCGGAGAGCAGCAGGGTTTCACCCGGCTTCCAGGTTTTGATCTCGTCCTTGGTCACGGTGTCGAGATTGACGCGACGCGCGCTCGCGCCGGCCGCCCAGGTCACCTGCGGCCAGTCTTCAAGTTTCGGCACTTCGAGTTCGGCCGGCCCCGAGCCATCAAGCACAAAGTGCGCATGGCGGGTCGCCGCACAGTTGGGAATCATCGCGATGGGCTTGGAGGCCGCGTGCGTGGGGTAGTCCAGAATCTTCACGTCGAGCACGGTGGTCAGCCCGCCCAGGCCCTGCGCGCCGATCCCCAGCGCATTCACTTTCTCGTAGAGCTCGAGGCGCAGTTCCTCGAGCGGATTCGCCGGGCCGCGCGCCATCAATTCGTGGATATCGATGGACTCCATCAAGGATTCCTTGGCCATCAGCATCGCTTTCTCGGCGGTGCCGCCGATGCCAATACCGAGCATGCCCGGCGGGCACCAGCCGGCGCCCATGGTGGGCACGGTCTTCAAGACCCAGTCGACGATGGAATCTGAAGGATTGAGCATCGCGAACTTGGACTTGTTCTCCGACCCACCGCCCTTGGCCGCCACCGTAATCTCCACTTCGTTACCGGGCACGATTTCGGTGTGGATGACGGCCGGCGTGTTGTCTTTGGTGTTCAGACGCTTGCCGGCCGGATCCGCCACGATCGAGGCGCGGAGTTTGTTATCCGGATTCATGTAAGCCTGCCGCACGCCTTCGTTGATCATGTCGGTCAGGCTCAGCGTGGCGTCCCATTGCACGTTCATCCCCACCTTCACGAAGACCGTGACGATGCCGGTGTCCTGACACAGCGGGCGATGCCCTTCGGCACACATCCGCGAGTTGATGAGAATCTGCGCCATCGCATCGCGCGCGGCCGGCGACTCTTCTCGCTCGTAGGCCTTGGCCAGATTCTGGATGTAGTCCAGCGGGTGGTAGTAGGAGATGTGCTGGAGGGCGTCGGCAACGCTACGGATGACATCATCCTGACGAATGGTGGTCATGGCGGACTCCTTGGGACTTGGTCTTTACGGTTAAAGAGGGGGTGGCTTGGCCTTGGTGGTGAGGGCCGCGGCCGGCAAGGCTCGCGTACCCTGCAAGACCGCGCTGGCTGTTACTGGACTTGGCAGACGCGACCGGGTGACGGCATCCGCGCTCGTGGGCAGGCGGCCGTTGCCGGCCACCACACCCGTCGGGCTTCAGTCGTTTTTCGCGACGTGAATGACAAGGCCGTCCATCGCATCGGTCACCGTCACCTGGCAGGTGAGACGGCTGGAAGGCTTACGCTCATTGGCCAGATCGAGCGTGGCGTCTTCGATGTCATTCGGGCCACCCACGACTGCCGTCCAGGCATCGTCGACATAGGCGTGACAGGTGCTGCACGCGCAGCTCCCGCCGCAAATTGCCAGCACGCCCGGTACGCCGGCGTTAATCGCGCCTTCCATGACAGACAGTCCGCTGGCGACGTTGGTTTCAAATTTGGTGCCGTCAACGTCGATGAAAGTGATTTTAGGCATGGTCCCCGTTCCCCTTTGGTCTTTTAGTCATGGCGGATCGCCGACGGGCGACCCTTACTCTGGATTGATTGAAATGCCGCGCTCAGGGCGCTGGCAGCAGTGTTTTGAGATCGAAGCCCGTATCCGCTACCGCGTCCGGGCTGGGCGATATGCCAAGGCTCATCAGTTTGCGGGCCAGCATGTGTTCGGCAGGACGATTGATGCTATCCACGCCCAGCAATTCGCCGGCCTTGAAATAGAACACCGAGAACGCGGCGCTGTCCGGTGCGCCGCGCACGACCAGCGAATCGTGAGCCTGCGACAGGCCCACCATCTGCAATTTGACGTCGTACTGGTCGGACCAGAACCAGGGTAGATCCTGATAGGGCACCGCGTTGCCCAGCAGACTTTGGGCGGCAATCTTGCCCTGGTCGACCGCGTTTTGAACCGACTCCAGCCGCAGCGGCGCGGCGAAGCGCCGATTGATGAGCAAGCTGCAATCGCCGGCGGCCACGATGCGCGGGTCGCTGGTGCGGGCAAATTCATCCACCACGATGCCGTTGGCGCATTCAAGGCC
>CAMCQE010000073.1 GCA_945876945.1 Klebsiella pneumoniae | reverse complement strand
AAGCGATAGTTGCCGGGATAGAGCCAGGGCTTGAGCGGCAACAGCGCCAGCGCACCGCCGCGATCGGCAAACAGTTCCGCGCGAGCAACCGCCCACAGTCGACGCGCCAGATCCGGAAACACCGCGTGCATCCAGAAGCAGAAAATGGCGTCTTCTTTTGATGACGACAGACCCGGGATGGTAAAGCCGGTGCGGGTAGAGCGAATCAGCACCATGTGCCCGTCGACGTCGATGAACTCGCGCTCGAGATGTCCGCGATAGCTGGCTTCGATGTCGCGCCAATAGTGCGTGCCGTGCGCACGATCAAAGGCCTTGATGCCCACTACCGCCTGGTTATTGCATAGCGGGTAGATCCAGTTGGGCTCGCAGGGAAAAAGACAAAACGGCGAGGCGGCTTCGTTCGCCACCAGCTGACGCACGATGCCCGGATAGTCATGCACGTAGCGCTGGCCGCCCGCGCCCTCAAGCGTAATGGCGCCGGCTTGCTGGTAGCGCAGATCGCCGGTCACGGCTTCGTATAAGCCGAGTTGGGCCGCATACCAGCCCGAATACATCACGTTGTCGCGCGCCACCGGATCGGCATTGGTGCTGAAGTTGCCCCACAGGTTTTCCAGTCCCCAGTACTGCCAAACGCGGTGGGCCTTTTTCTTTTCGATGAGATTGCGCTGCGCCTCATGCAGCCAGGCATGCATCGCGGGCAGGTGTGTGTAGTTGGCGAGGCTCAGCACATAGCCAAGATTGTTGATCTGATAACGCAGCGCGCTGGGCTGGAACTGCTCGATGATGTCGAAGCCGTCGAAGGCGTCCACCGGCTGCAGCGCGCGATCGAGCGCGAAGCGGAGCGCCGCGAGATCCTCCGGGCTCAGTTCCCCCACACGCGGCAGTGATCCATCACCGGAGAGCGGCGTTACAACGGCCGGCCAATCGGTAATCGTGGCATTGCGGGTGACCAGCCGCGCCTTGCGCGCCTCAAGGTTACGCCGGAACTGTCTAAGGCCTGCGATCAGCGTGGTCGCCGCCAACGCGCTCACGATGAGAGAAGACCCCGCCAGCGTTTGTTCGTGCGCCATCGCCCAGGCCGCCATCGCCGAACCCAGCCATGCCACCAAGGGGGCAAGCTGGTTGCCCGTGCCAAACCACAGGAGCAGCGAAATCACGAACAGCAGGAACGACAACAGCAGGCAGCCCACATGCGCCAGCACGCTCGGCCAGCCGCCGGCCGCGAAATGCACAAAGCCGCCGCCCGGAAACACCAGCCCCAGCCCAAACGCCTGCGTGCCGGCACTTTCGCCTGTTTGCGCGAGGAGCAGGCCGACCAGCGCGAGCACGCCGTAAACCAGCGCACAGCGGCGCAGGAGACCGCGGGTAAGTGGGCCGAGGGCATCGCTGCGAACCGGGATTAAAGGGCTGGCGATACTCATACGTTGACCTCGACTTCGGACTCACGAAACAAACGCCACTCTGAAGGATCTGCGCCGGCCTTGCGCGGTCTCGCCAGCAAGGGTCCCAACCAGGGCAGACGCGCCAGTCTGGCCGAGATGAAAGCCGCGATCGCGCCGCCGATGACACAGCAGATCATGCCCCTCTCCCCTGCCCTAGCCCTTGCGGATCGCCGTCAGCGCCACGCCGTCGGCAATCAGTTTTTGAATTTCTTCGCTTGAATACCCGAGTTCCGTCAGCACCGCAGTCGTATCAACGCCGAACGGCTTCGGCTTGCTGCGCGGGCTGGCCGGCGTGCGCGAGAGCTTTACGGGATTGCCCACGTTCCGCCAGCCGTCTTTCTCCCACACCATGCCGCGATGTTTGGTGTGCGGATGCTCCATCACGTCCGGCACTTCCATGACCGCGCCGGACGGCACGCCGTTTTCCATCAACTCCACCGAAAACGCTTCGCCGTCGCGATCTTTGGTGAGTTCGCGCAGCTCTGCTTCCAGCGCGGGCTTGTTGGCCACGCGCTCGGCGTTGGTTTTGAAGCGCGGGTCGTCGGCCAGCTCGGGCTTGCCCAGCATCTGGCAGAGCTTGCGGAACTGTCCGTCGTTGCCGGCGCCGATCACGATGTTGCGACCCTTGGTGGGAAAGTTGGCGTAGGGCGCAAGATTGCCGTGGCTGTTGCCGTGGAGCTTGGGCTTCACGCCGCCCACAAAATAATTGGGCGCGTGCGGCTGATGCAGCGCCACCGCGCTGTCGTAAAGCGTGGCGTCGATGAACTGGCCTCGGCCGGAGCGCGTGCGCTCATACAGCGCCATCAAAATGCCGATGCAGGCGTTCATGCCGGTGGAGAGATCGACCACCGGCACGCCGATGCGCACCGGGCCGCTGTCGGGCGCGCCGTTCACCGAGACCAGACCCGTAGTGGCCTGCACCATCGCGTCGTAGCCCGGGAAACCACCCAGCGGGCCATCGGCGCCGAAGCCGGACACACGCGCATGAATGAGGCGCGGGAATTGTTGAGACAAGGTCTCGGCGTAGCCAATGCCCCACTTTTCCATGGTGCCGGTTTTGAAGTTGTCGATGAGCACGTCGGCCTGCGCGAGCAGCTTTAGCAAGACTTCACGCCCGGCCGGCACCGACAAATCCAAGGCAATCGTGCGCTTGTTGCGATTAATGCCGGCGAAGTAGGCAGAGATGCCTTCGGCGTCGAAGGGCGGGCCCCAGCCGCGAGTTTCGTCGCCCTGCGGCGGTTCTATCTTGATCACTTCCGCGCCGTGGTCGGCCAACATCTGCCCGCAGTACGGGCCACCCAACACGCGCGACAGGTCGATCACCTTCACGCCTTCCAACGCTCCGGGCATTGCGCTTCACTCCTAACAATTCAAAACAGACCGGCGGGCGCGGCCCCGTCCAAGGGATCGGCCACTGCGCTCACCACCACTCCGCGGCATAGTGCCACCGAATCGATCGGGCGCCCATTTGCAAAGCAACGCGCTGGATTAGAACGCTGGCTGCTCGCACACTTGGCCTTCGAGTTTTTAACCCGTAGCGGCAATGTCTAACCCCCAGCCCCTCGCACTTTTTATCGATACCGTTGTGACACCTTTAGCGCCGCTGCTGGTGGTCGTCGATCTAGCGTTTCGCCTGCGCGCTCTCGATTTTGTCGATTACGAAGCGCGCTGCACGCAACTGCTTCGCCGCCACTACGGGGCAAGCGGCGAGGGCTACACGCTGCAGGCAGCAGCCTGTCCGTCAGCGCTCAAGGCAGCGCTGGCGGCGTATTTTTCAGGTGAGTTTGCCGCGCTCGACGAGATTCAGGTGGCCACGGGAGGCACCGCGTTTCAGCGTGAAGTGTGGGCGGCACTGCGGCGGATCCCGGCAGGGAGCACCACCAGCTACGGCGCGCTCGCGATCCAAATCGGCAGACCGCAAGCCGTGCGGGCGGTGGGTCTCGCGAACGGGGCTAATCCGATTGGCATCGTGGTGCCCTGCCACCGGGTGATCGGCGCCAATGGCAAGTTAACCGGCTATGCCGGTGGCCTGTCCCGCAAAGCCTGGTTGCTGGCGCATGAAGGTCACGGCGGGCCGATGCAGCCGCTGCTGGTATGAACACGATGAGCGAGGCAAGCGCGCCCAGCCCGTGGGGCTTCGGGCTGAAAATGTGTCTGGTCTATGGTGTGCTGTACTGGGCTTATGGTCTGGTGCCCGACCAGTGGCTGGCGCAGAGCGCCTATCCCATTCTCTTCACCCATCCGGGCGTTGCCATCATCCAGTGGCTGGAACCCGCCGCACAGGTGCGGGCCGAAGCGAATCAAATCATCACCAGCAGCGTAGCGCTGGAGGTGGTGCGCGGTTGCGATGGCACTGGGGCGCTCTTCCTGCTGCTGGCGGCCTTGGTGGCCGCCGAGGGGGTGCGCTGGACGGCCCGCGCTTGGGGCGCGTTAGCGGGTGCGATCATACTGTACGGACTTAATGAAGCTCGTCTGATCGCACTCTACTTTGCAGCAGTCCATCGACCGACGTGGTTCAACAGCCTGCACGAGTACTTCATCCCCAGTTTGCTGGTGATGAGTGTGGGGCTGTTTTATCTGACTTGGACCGCGCTCGCGGGACGCTCATCAAGCGCTGAACGTTAGCGCCTGCGCCCATCCCCGGGAACCGGCGCGCAGCATCCCCGCGCTACCGGCCCCCGGGGCAAACCTGTTCGGGTTTGGCTGAGCGGAAGGCCGCATCAGCAAGTGGCTAGGTGGGAGCCGAGTCTGTTGACAGAAAGTGACGACGAACCGTCAGGGAGATGAAGTTTCCGTGACGCGTTGCCGCGCCCTTGCAGGATTCAACACGCGGCGCGCCAGCAGCGTGGGCAGCACACCAGCGAGCACCGATAACAACCAACGCCCGCCGCCCTCCATGAACACCAGCAGCCTAAGCAGCCACGGCGGCGACCGGGTAATGCCGAGGCTTTCGGCGGTGGTTTGTAGATTCATTTCAACCAACCCCACCAGGTGAAACACCGCCAGCATGAGGGCGAAGCCCCAGGCCAATGGCACCGCAATCGCCAAGCCCAGCGCGCGCTCACGCCACGATCTCACGGGCAGGGCGAGGCTAACGCTCAGCAAAATCAATAACGGCACCAAGGCATGCGCCACGCTCATTTGCGGGGTGATGGCGGTGCCCGTGGGCACGGCGCGTTCGCTATCGAGCGGCAGGGGAATCGCGACGGACGCGTCCAGCACCAGTGCCGCGTCCGCGCCTGCCGTTACGAGCTGCACGCTGGAGGCCAGGCGGGGTTCAACCCAATGCGCCGCTTCGCTCATCAGCCCCGTACTGGCGGCAAACAGGGTGGCGCCGTGCCAATAACCGAGCCCGGACAACAGCGCCCAAGCCAGCACGAGCCGCAGGGCGCAGGCGCTGCGCGGCGTCAGCGACGCCATTGAGATAAGGAGTTAGGCGGTGACGAGACAGGCATAGCTACCCTTCGGAGCGCCCGGAGATGGGGCGCTCAAAGTGTAGCCGGGGTCCAGAGTCGAGGCGACTTAACTCGCGCTGATCTCAATCTTGCGGGCTTGCGGCTCGCTACCGGCGCGCCGCGGCAGCGTGACGGTCAAGACACCCTTTTCGAAGGTGGCGGCTATCTTGTCGCGGTCGACGTCCTCCGGCAGCCGGAAGCTGCGCTCAAAGGCGCCAAACTGCCGCTCCCGCAGGTGATAACCCGCCACCGGCGCGCTGGTAGTGGTGTCCTGTTTTTCACCGCTCAAGTGCAAGCTGTCGCCGCGCACTTCCACTCGAACATTGGCCTCCGCAAGGCCGGGCAGTTCCGCGGTGACCTCATAGGCTTGTTAGCGCTCCACAAGGTCCACGCAGGTCGAGACGCCGGTCACCCGTTGACGCAGCGATTCAAAATCGAACATCGAGCGCCGAAACGGCGACCGCGCGAGATGCCAATCGAAGTCCTCGAACAGGCGATCGACTTCGCGCCGCAGGGTTTCAATGGGATGCCAGAATGCCGAGCCTGCATCTTTGGCGCCTTCGTCCCTGGGCGGCGCGTTCACCGGAATACTGGTTTGCTGTTCAGTCATGGGTTCCTCCTTGTTATTGGTGCGACGGAAGGCCGGGGCCTCACAGTCTGGAATGCGCTTCCACCGCGCGTTCGCGGCCGATCAGGCGGCCGATTTCCCCAAACTCCTCGGCCATGAGTTGCAGCAGGTCGTCCAGGGTGATGATGCCAATCAGCAGGCCGGTGTCATCAATCACCGGCAGCCTTCGAATGCCCTTGGCTCGCATGAGCTGAATGGTCTCAAACACGCCCTGCTCGCCCGGCACGGTCACCAGTTGGCGATACATCACATCGCCCACCGTAATGACCTCGGCGTCGAGCCCAAGCGCCACGACGCTAATCACGATGTCGCGGTCGGTCACGATGCCAACCGGCATCTTCACGCCGTTGGTGCTCGTCACCACCACATCGCCCACGTGGTGTTCCCGCATCAGGCGCGCCGCTTCCAGCACGCTTTCCTCGCGGTCGATCACCACCACCCGGCGATTACAGACTCCTGCTATCGACATATTGACGTCATCATCGGCTGGCTGGCCCCTCAGGGCGGTGACTGCCTGGTGCGCAACCAGGCGAGAATTTTGGCAATTTGCCCGCGCGCAATGCTTGCTGGCGCAGACGACTCGAAGCTGTTGGCTGGCGCGAAAATCTCGCCCCAGATCGGCATCTCCCGACTGCCGTGCGCCGGCAGCAACTCAAGCCCGCTAATCTTTTCGTACGCCTGCCAATAGGGAAAACTACCGCCATTGCGCGCCGCGAGTTGGGTCAGATCAGGGGGTGGCTTGCGCAAGACTTGGGAGAAAGGCCCATCCCCGGCCGCCCCAAGCCCATGGCAGACCGCGCAATAGTGGCCATAAAGCTCTTCGCCGGTCCGGACGATAACGGAGTCATCTGCGGCACCAGTGTCCATTGCAGAGGCGAGCACGCTCGCCGGACCAAGCGCTACGCCGAGCACCCACTGGCACCAGAAACGAATTGACCGAGGCTCCAACTGAATCCTCTCCAACATGGCAGCGCGGGCCTCAGTCTCTTGGAAAATCCCGGGATGCCGTTTGATCGTCGGCAACAAAGTGCGACAAGCCGTGGCCCGGTTTTTCCCGGAACGGTCACAGAGAGTTCATAGAGTGACAGGCTCCTTCAAACACACTCGGCAGCGAACGCCCTACCCGGGCAGCGAGCCCTCACCCCCAGCCGGACTGCAATGAGCGATAACCGCGCCAAAATCTCTGGCTCCCAGACGATCGACGCCACAGACTTTCTGTTGCCGCGGCCCCGTTCGATAGCGCTGGAGACGGGCACGGGCCCGCTGGCCGGGCTCATCAAGAACGCGATGCTATACCCGGTGTTTCAGCCCATCGCCGCGCTGGATGACGGCACGCTCTATGCCCACGAAGCCTTGATTCGCGGCCCGCAAGATTCCTTGCTCCATATGCCGAGCTCGCTCTTCCTGGCCGCGCGCATGGAAGAACTCCAGTTCGAGTTCGAAACCGAAGCCCTCATTCTGGCTATTGAAAGCTGGATTGAGTGGCAAACGCCCGGCCGCCTGTTCGTCAATATCGGCGCCGACGTGCTGGTAAATGTGCTGAACAAACTGGGGATTGAAACCCTGCGCCGCACGCTCTGCGACACGGAAATGAAGCCCCGCCGTCTGGTACTCGAGATCACCGAGCACGAGCGCGTGCAGGATCTCGATGCGCTGGCCAGGACGGTGAATGACCTCCGCACGCTCGGCGTGCAGTTCGCGCTGGACGATTTTGGCGATGGCCATTCCAGCTTGCGCCTGTGGTCGGAGATCAAGCCCGACATCGTCAAAATTGATAAGTACTTCACCCGTGACATCGCCAACCACGCGCAAAACCTGCAGACCTTGCGGGCGTTGATGCAAATCGCCGAGGTGTTTGACACCCAACTGGTGGCCGAAGGCATTGAAACCGCAGACGACCTTCGGGTGCTACGCGATATCGGGATTCATTACGGGCAGGGTTATTTTCTCGGCCGGCCTCATCCCTCGCCCCAGAACACCCATGCCGACGCCCTCAGCGCGTTGAAAGATCGGCGGGTAGCCGTATTTCCGGCCATGAAACGCCAGACAACGGGCGCCCGTGGGCGAGCCATCAGCATCATCGATGCGCCGGCGCTGCCGGCCAGCACCACCAACAACACGCTGGTGCAAATGTTTCTGGAACATTCCGAACTGCATGCCATCGCGGTAGTCGACGAGGCGCAGCGCCCCATCGGGCTGGTGAATCGGCACCAGTACATGACGGCCGTTGCGCGACCCTTTTTCAAAGAAATTTTTGGGCGCGAAAATTGTCTGACGCTGGCCAATCCCAGCCCGCGAATGATCGAGACCGACCCGGATCTGGAGGATCTGCTCGAAATCCTGACCTCCGCCGACCAGCGCTATCTGACTGAAGGTTTTATCGTGACCCAGAACGGCAGCTATGCGGGCCTGGGCACCGGCGAGCAACTGGTTCGCTCGGTCACCGAAATGCGGATCGAAGCGGCGCGACACGCTAACCCGCTGACTTTCCTGCCGGGCAATATCCCGATTAGCCAACACATCGAGCGCCTGCTGTTGAACGGCGGCGAGTTCGTTGCCTGTTACGCCGACCTCAACAACTTCAAGCCCTTCAACGACCAATACGGCTACTGGCGTGGCGACGAAATGATCCGCCTGTTGGCCCGCGTTTGTGTCAACAACTGCGACCCGCGCAATGACTTCGTGGGCCATGTGGGCGGCGACGACTTCATCTTCCTGATGCAAAGCACCGACTGGGAAACCCGCTGCCTGCGCGTTATCGATGAGTTCAACCGCGACGCGGTGCTGTTATTCGACGACTCCGCCCGCCAGAGCGGCGGCATCCACGGCGAAGATCGCCATGGCGTCATGCGCTTCTTCCCCTTCACCTCGCTCGCCATCGGCGCGTTGCGCGTAAAACCCGGCAAGTACAATTCCGCCGAAGCGGTGGCCAACGACGCTGCCCACGCCAAACACATGGCGAAACTGGGTGGTCAGGGCCTCGCGATCGAATGAGATCGCGGCTCTGCCGACACGCTCTTTGAAGCCTCCTCGATACCTTCAGCGCCCACGCCCTGAACCTGCGCCTGCCTTCGCACTCTCCCCTGTAGGGACTCCGCGCGCTAGCCGCTAAGCCTGCATCGGCCGTTCAACCTCTCCCGCGCGCATCGCGCGAGACCTTGGCCATTTCGCTTGGAGCATTGCTATGAAGGAACTCACCCTCAAACAGATTCTGCTGGGCATTGTGCTGATGCTCGGCAGCGTGTGCCTCGTCACGCATTGGCTCGATCAACGGAACTTCGACGAAATCGACACGGCGACTGAGGTCACCCGCGAAACCTTTAAGGCCGTTGCGGCCCTGAAGGACGCCCGTTTTCACGTCGTCCAGATCCAGCAGTTCCTGACCGACATCAGTGCGACGCATAACGAGGACGGCTACGGCGAGGCCTCTGAAAATCTTGCTCAGGCGCGCGCCCAGCTTGCCAGTGTCAAACAACTGGTCCCGACTCTGGGCGCCGAAATCGACGCGGCGGGCAAGGCGCTCACGGACGTCCACGAGGCCGGCGTGGCCATGGCGAAGGTGTACATGAGCCACGGCATGGACGCGGGCAACCTGTTGATGCAACAGCCCGTGAACGGCTTCGACGCCCGGGTGGATGCGCTGTCAGAACAGCTTGATGGGCTCACCGAAAAACTGGGTGTCCGGATGCAGGAGGCCGAGGAACGCACGCTCACCGCCGACCATCAGGTTCGCAACACCGTGATGGCCGCGCTGTGGCTCATGACCATCCTGCAGGTGCTGTCCATGTTCGGCCTTTATCAGCGCATCGTGCCGGCCTTGCGCCGCTTGCAGAACGCGGTTGAGGCGATTCGCGACGGGCGCGGTGATGAAGAAAGCCTGCAGGGCCTGAAAGCAGAATTTCGTGCCATTGGCGAAGCGGTAGACGCCATCATCGCCAACAACAAGGCGGCGCGTGACGCCGAAATCGCAGACGCCGCCGACACCTTGCGCGCCAATCGCGAAGCCGCCGCCGAATCCCAACGCATCGTGCAGGCCCTCGATACCGCGAGTTCCAGCGTGGTGCTGGCCGACAACCATCACCACATCCTTTATCTCAATCGAACGGCCCAGACGCTCTTCACGCGGAGCGCCGCAGACCTTCAGCAAGATCTGCCGAGCTTCAATCCGGCCCAACTGATAGGCGCCCCGCTGGCAGTTTTTCAGCGGAGTGGGTCGCCACCGGCGCTCATGCAAAGCGTGTCGTCGGCCAACGGCGAGACCTTGCGGCTCACCATCGGCGGGCGGATTTTCAGGGTGGTCGTCAATCCGGTGCTTGATGACGACGATAGCCGCCTCGGCACCGTACTTGAATGGACGGACATGACCGAGGAAGAGCGCGCCGAGAGCCAGATCGAGCATCTCGTTGCGCAAGCGGTAGCCGGCGAACTCGCCGCCCGCATCGACACCCGGGCCCTGAGCGACGGCTTCCTGCAACGGCTGGGGGCCGGCATCAATCAGGTGCTCGACTCCATCGCGGCGCCGATTCGCGAACTGAAACCGGTGATTGAAGGTCTTGCTCACGGCAATCTCGACGGCCGTATGCGGGGGCACTATGCCGGCGATTTTGCCGCACTGAGCGACGCGACCAACAGCAGCCTGGAAAGCCTGAGCGCAACGCTGGGCGAAATCCGCACGGTGTCGGGTGCCATTCACGGGGCAGCGAGCGAGATTTCAATCGGCAATCAGGATCTCAGCAAGCGCACAGAAAATCAGGCCGAAAACCTCCAACGCACCTTGCGCAACATGGTCGCCATTACCGACACCGTGCATGAAAACGCCGAGCATTCGCGCGATGCCGACAAACTCGCCCAGCGCGCCCGCGTTCAAGCCACCGAAGGCGGCGAAGTGATCGGCTCGGCGGTGCTCGCGATGAGGGACATCAGCAAGACCAGTCAGAAAATCGCCGACATCATTTCGATGATCGAAGAAATTGCCTTCAAGACCAACGTGCTCGCGCTGAACGCGGCTATCGAAGCCGCCCGCGCTGGCGCGCAAGGGCGGGGCTTTGCGGTGGTTGCTTCGGAAGTGCGCAATCTCGCCGAACGCAGCGCGCAAGCGGCACAGGAAATCACTGCGCTCATCGAGGACAGCTCACAGGCGGTGGCGCGCGGCTCGCAGCTGGTTACTGCCAGCGGCAACACGCTGAATGAAATCATTGAATCCGTGCAGCAGGTCAGCGAGCTGATCGGCCAGATTGCAGTGGCGTCCGCGCAGCAGTCGGGCAGCTTGCAGGAAATTCGGGAGGCGATTACCCGAATTGACGATGGCACCCAGCAAAACGCGGCCCTGGTGGAAGAAACCGCCGCGTGCAGTTTGTCGCTGGACGACCATGCGCAAAGCCTGTTTGCGCTGGTCGGTCGCTTCGGCAAGCAGTAAGCAGAGGAAGCCTCACTGCGCCGGCAACCAGAGCCGACGCAGTGAGGCTCAGGCGTTAGGCCAGCGCCGCGCTTTCGTAGGCCGCGCCATCGCTCTGCGTGGTGGCGTGCCGGAAGGCATCCATGGAGTTCGGCCACTGGGTGACGAAACGTCCGCTCGCCGACTTGTAGTAGTAGTCGTTACCGCACTCCGCCTGCCACACCTCAACGCCGCGAATTTCTTCCTGAATCCGCACATTGAAGGCGGCCATCACGTCGGCCTTCACATCAATCCACGCCAGACGCTCGGCGTTCGCCCGCTCGACCTGACGCACGATGTATCCCACCTGCTGCTCAATCATGTAAAGAATGCAGCCCTGATTGGTGTTCGGGCCGTACAGCATGAAGAGATTCGGGAATCCGGAGGTGGTAATGCCGAGGTAGGCTTGCGCACCATCGCTCCAGGCTTCATCCAGTGACTGACCGTTGCGGCCGTTCACTTTGAGCGCGGCGAGATACTTGGTGGTCTTGAAGCCGGTGGAGTAGACGATAACGTCGACTTCGCGGGTCTGGCCATCGACGGTGCGAATGCCCGTTTCGGTGATGGCTTCGATGTCATCGGTAATCAGGTCGACGTTGTCGCGGTTGAAGACCGGGAAGTAGACGTCGGAGAACAGCGGCCGCCGGCAACCAAACGGGTGATGCGGCGTGAGCTTGCGGCGGGTTTCCGGATCTTTCACTTCGGCCAGGCGCTCCATGCCAGCGCGTTCAATGCCGGCCAGCACTTCACGATCGTTGAAAGTGCAGAGCGTGTTCCAGGTTTTGTAGATTTCCTCGCGGCTCCGCAGGACTGAATCCGGATCCGCCTTGAAGGCCGCCAGTTGTTCCGCGGTGTAGGGATCGTTGCCTTTCGGCACCACCCAGTTCGCGGTGCGCTGGAAGAGTTCGAGCTTGCCCACTTTCGGCGCAATTTCGGGCACGAACTGAATGGCGCTGGCAGCGATGCCAACCACGCCCACGCGCTTGCCGGTGAGATCCACGTTGTGATTCCAGCGCGCGGAGTGGAAGTACTCGCCCTTGAAGCTCTCAACACCCGGGATATCCGGCCACACGATTTCGTTGAACATGCCGAGCGCGCTCACCACGTAGCGGGCTTCTATGGTGTCGCCATTCTGGGTGGTGACCAGCCACTTGCTGGTGGCGTCTTGCCATTCCAGCGCCGCGACGCCGGTGTTGAAGCGAATGAGCGGGCGCAGCTCGTATTTGTCGGCCACGTGGTTCATGTAAGACAGAATCTCGGCCTGGCCGGCGAAGGGCTTCGACCAGTCGTTCTTCGGCTCGAAGGAGAACGAGTACAGGTGCGACTGCACGTCGCATTCAGCGCCGGGATATTGGTTATGCCACCAGGTGCCGCCCACGCCACCGGCTTTCTCCAGCATGACCAAATCGGTGATGCCCGCTTCCCGCAGCTTGATGGCCGCGCACATGCCGCCACCGCCGGCTCCGATAATGACTACTTCGTGTTGTGTGTGCATGAGCCCCCCCTCAGGTGTTGTTCTATGGATGCCCGAACCATAGGGGCAGATGCCGCTGGATTCAAATATTCATTTTGACCGCGGCGCGACACTGCCACCGGCCAAGCCCGAGACAGGCCGACTTGAATGCGTGACCATAGTGCAAATTCCTCAGGAGCTTCCCCTCGATGACAGCCTTGAAGCGCGCGCTGCTCAGCGGTGTCGCCACCACTCGCGTGGGCGCCATCCCCGAACTGAGTTGCCTGGGCCTGCACGCCGAGGCGGCCCACGCCGCGCTGGCCGATGCGGGCTTGGGCCTGCGCGACATCGACGGCGTGCTCTGCGCGTATTCCTTCGTCGAGCCCTATCCCATGCTGAGTTCGGTGTTCTGCGAATACATGAGTATCCAGCCGGCGGTGACCTTCTCGCTGCAACTCGGCGGCGCCACCGCCGCCACGATGGTGATGCAGGCCGCGGCGCTGGTCGAGGCGGGCTACGCGCGACACGTGCTGTGCGTGACGGCAGACAATCGCCTGAGCGGCATGAGCCGCGACGGCGCGGTAGCGGCCCTTGCCGGCTTTGGCCACCCGGAGTTTGAAGTGCCCTACGGCATCTCCATTCCTGCCGCCTATGCGCTCGTGGCGCAGCGTTATCTGCATGAGACCGGGGCGACCCTGGAGCAACTCGCCGCCATCGCGGTTCAGCATCGCGCCCACGCCGCCCTCCACCCGGATGCCCACAAACGCGAGCCCATTACGATTGAAGAGGTGATGCGTTCGCGCGTCATCGCCTCCCCCCTGCGCCTGCTGGACTGTTGCCTCATCTCCGACGGCGGCGCCGCCGTTGTCGTGAGCGCCGCCGACGCGGCGGCCGATCTGCGCGCGCCGGGTGTGCGGCTATTGGGGTCGGGTCAGGGACACACCCACGAGCACCTCATCGCCGCCCCCTCGTTGACCGATTTCGGCTGCAAGCAATCCGCCAAACGCGCCTTCGAGCGCGCGGGGGTCAGCATTGCGGACATCGATGTCGCGGAGATTTACGACTCGTTCACCATCACGCTGCTGGTTGAGCTGGAATCGATCGGGTTTTTCGAGCGCGGCGAAGCCGGGCCCGCCGCCTTGGCGGGCGCTCTTGGCCTTAACGGCCGGCTGCCCTGCAATACCCATGGCGGGCTGCTGTCCTTTGGCCACTCGGGCGCGGCGGGCGGCATGTTTCATGTGGTGGAAGGCGTGCGGCAGCTGCGGGGCGAGTGCGGCGCACGCCAGGTGCACGACGCCGAGTTGGCCTTTGTTCACGGCGACGGCGGCGTCTTGTCTGCGCACTGCTCGCTCATTCTGGGGAAAGTTTGATGAGCACCACACCGCTGCCGCATCCGAATATCGATAGCCAGCCCTACTGGGAGGGCGCCGCGCACGATGAACTGCGCTACCAGCGCTGCGCCGCTTGCCAGCACGCGCAATTTCCGCCGCGCGCCCAGTGCCTGCGCTGCGGCGGCAAGGTCGAATGGCAGCTCAGCGCGGGTGCTGGCGTGGTCCACAGCTACACGCGGGTGGAGCGCGCGCCCAGCGCGGCGTTCAAGGCGCAGCTGCCCTACGGGATTGTGCTGGTGGACATGGCGGAAGGCTTCCGGCTGATGCTCAATCTGCGCGACAGTTCGCTCGATGCGGTGCAGATTGGCGCGCCGATTCGCGTGATCTTCGAGGCGACCGCAGAAGCCGGCCTCAAGCTGCCGCAAGCGGTGCTGGTTTAAGCAGACCTAGTTCTGGCAGCCCGCGCAGAAATACAGCCGTCGGGTGGTGACGGTGATGCGCTCGATCGCCGTGCCACAGTCGAAACAGGGTTCTGCCGCGCGATCAAACACCGCAAAGCGAAAAGCTGAATATCGCCGCCCTTCGGCTTTCAGGGCCGCCACCCGTGGCGCGGGATTGGTAATGCCGCGCGCGGCGTAAGCGCGCTGGCTGACCTCCAGCGTGGCAACTGCCAAGCGACGCAATTCAAGTGCCGCGAGGTCGACCGGGCGTCGCTCGGGACGCAGCCCCGCGAAGAACAAAATCTCGGATCGCAGATAGTTGCCAATGCCGGCGATAAACCCCTGATCGAGATACAGCCCGCCCAGCGCCCGCTTGCAGAACGGCGCCGACTGCAGGCGCGCCGCCACGCCCTGCCAGGTGAGGCGCGTATCGAGCACATCGGGCCCCAACTTTTGGAGGAAGGGATGGGTGGCCAGATCGGCATCGGTGTAAACGTGCACATCGGTCGCGCTATAGAGCAGCGCACAGCCCAGTGCTGTGAATAGCCCCACGCGCAAGGTGCGATTGGTCTTCGGCGACTGGCCCGGCGGCTTCACATACCAGCGCCCGTAAAGCTGGTTGTGGGAATACAGCGTGAGGTCGTTATCGAAGCGGGTGAGCAGCGCTTTGCCGTGGGTTTGCACTGCCACCACCGTGCGGTCGATCAACTGCGACGGATAATCACTCAGGCGCGCCGGCTCCACATACACATCGAGCAGACGCTGGTTCAGCAATACCTTCGCGATGGCATCGGCCTCGCGGCGAATCTCGGGACCTTCAGGCATTGGTATTCCAGCGGAGGAGCGGTGGCTGAATTACGCAGAGGCTATCGAAAGAGATCAAACATTGGCAGACGAAAAAAAACAGGCGACGACACGAATCGACGTCAGCAAGCGAAGTCAGGGCAGCTCTTCCATGATTCCGTAGATCTTCAGATCCCTTGTGGTGATCCTCAGACCCTGCTCCCTCTCCGCTGCGGCGAATCGTGACGCGCCTGCGTTGAGAAGGAGACTACGCACCGGCACAGAAAACACCTTGACCGCGATCACGCGGAAGGCGCTTGCCTTCAGGGTGTCTGGTAGCCCTCGGGGTACTGAATGAACTCGAACAGAATCCCGAGAATTGACGCGGGATGGGAAAACGCAAACTGAATGTCTTCGGCGAATTTGCGACCGGCGAAATCTTCAAAACCCAGTTTCTCGCGCACCGGTGCATCGTCCACAAAGCGCACGTTTTTTTCGCGCAGCGTGTTCATGGTGGATTCGATGTCGTCGACGGCAAACGCAATGTGATGCAGGCCTTCGCCGCGTTTTTGAAGAAAATCCGCGATCACGCCGGTGTCGCCGGTGGGCGCCATCACCTCGAAGTCCACCTTGCCCACGCGACACATGCGGTAGTGCATGGCGTAGCGCGGCACTTCAATCAGCTCACCTACGCTGGCATTGAAGAGGTGCTCGAACAGCGCGGTCGCCTGCGCCAAATCGCGCACGGCGATGCCCACTTCGGTGATGCGGCGAATGTCCATGACGCGTCCTTACACCACGCCGCGCGAACGCAGGCCCGCGATGTCGTCCTGAGAGAAACCCAGCTCCTGCAGGATTTCATCCGTGTGCTCACCCAAGGTTGGCGCACGGCGGCGAAATTGCCCGGGAGATTCCGACAGATCGATCGGCGTGGTCGCGATCGGCGCAGTTGCCGCGAGGCCCGGATAGTCCACGTTGCTGAGAAAACCCGTGGCACGAATGTGCTCGTCCTCCAGCGCCTGCTGCGGCGAATACAGCGGCGCGGCGGGAATGGCCACGCGCTCCAACTCGGCCAGCGCCTCGGCGGTGGTGCGGGCGCCGGTCCACTCGTTCATGCGGGCAGAAATTTCTTCGCCGTGCTCGGCCCGTGATTCATCGCTCTCAAAACGCGGATCGCTCAGCCAGTGCGCTTCGCCCATCAAACGCGCCCAGCGCTTGAACATCGGATTGCCCAAGGCATACGCCACCACCCAGCCGTCAGAAGTGCGGAACATGTCTGAAGGCGCCCCCACATAGCCGCGATTCAGCGTGGCAATGCGATTGGCTTGCGTCACCTGTTGTTCCACCAGCGCCGCGTTGTGGAAGGTGAGCGCGGTGCGCAACAGCGCGCCTTCCACTTTCTGGCCTTGGCCGGTTTGCTGACGATTCATCAGTGCGGCCAGCGTGCCGAAGGCAGCGAGTGAGGCGCTGCCGTAGTCCACCCAGGTCACCGCCGCGCGCAAGGGTTGTTCCGGCGTGCCGGTGAGAAAGGCCGAGCCGCACATCGCTTGCCCGATCCCGTCAAATCCATGCTTGTGGCTCCACGGCCCGCCCGCCCCGAAAGCGCTCACGGTGGTGAGGATGATGTCCGGTTTGATGTTGCGCAGGCTCTCGAGATCCAGCCCCAGGCTGCGCAATACATCCGGCGGCAGATTGGCGATGACGACGTCGGCGGTTTGCACCAGCTTCGCCACAATTTCCCGCCCCTCAGGCGATGCCGGGTCCAGCGTCATCCCGCGCTTGTTGCGATTACACGGCAGATACAGCGCGCCGGTGCCGTCTTCCCCCACCGGCATCAGCCAGCGGTCTTCGCCGCCCGAGAGCCGCTCGATGCGAATGACGTCGGCCCCCAAATCTGCCAGCAGCGCCGCGCAGTAAGGGCCCGCGATGTAGCGCCCGAAGTCGAGTACGCGAATGCCGGCCAATACCTCGTTCATGGTGATCTTCCTCACAGCTTGGGAGACGCCGCGCACGCGACAATGCGAGCGATGATAACAGCGCATCACCGCACTCGACTGCCGGGGGAACGGGCTGCATCATCAGGCCTTCACGCCCCTCTTCAAGGACAGCCCGATGAGCCCTCTCAGCGAACTCCTCACCCGCACGATTACCGACGTCGCACCGCTCATCGCCAAGCGCGAAGTCTCGCCGGTGGAGCTCTTCGAGGCGCAACTGGAACGCATCGCCGCGCATGACGCGCGCTTGCGCAGCTACCTGCTGCTCACCGCCGAACTGGGCCGCGCGCAGGCGCTGGAGGCCGAGCGCGAAATCGCCGCCGGCGACTACCGCGGGCCGCTGCACGGGATTCCGCTGGGGCTGAAAGATCTGATCTGCACCAAGGGCCTTCCGACCACCTGCGCGTCCCCCATCCTGCGCGACTTCAGGCCGCTGCTGGATGCAGCGATCGTCGAGAAACTCTATGCCGCCGGCGCGCTCTGCACCGGCAAGCTCAACCTCACCGAGTTCGCGCTCTACGGCTATCACCCGGAGTTCGACTATCCGCGCAATCCGTGGAATACCGACTACTGGGCCGGCGTGTCGTCGAGCGGTTCCGGCGTGGCGGTGGCCGCGTCCTTATGCTTCGGCGCCATCGGCACCGACACGGGCGGTTCGATTCGCTTTCCGTCCGCCGCCTGCGGCGTGGTGGGTTTGAAGCCGACCTTCGGCAAGGTGTCACGTCACGGGATTTTTCCGCTGGCCGACACCCTCGATCACATCGGCCCGATGACCCGCAGCGTGGCCGACTGCGCGCTGATGCTCGCGGCGTTGGAAGGCCGCGACGAGCGCGACCCCTCCACCCGCAGCGATCCGGCGGTGGATTATCTGGCGGAAATCGCGCGCGGAGCTGAGGGCATTCGCATTGGCATCGACCGCGACTACTGCAGCGAAGACACCGACCCCGAGATGCGCGAAGCCTGCTTCCGCGCCTGCTACATCCTGCATGGGCAAAAAATGATCGTGCAGGACTTGAGCCTGCCCGGCATCACCGACGTCGCCGCGCACTGGCAGGACACCTGCGCGGTGGACGCCCTGCTCCGTCATCGCGAATGGTTCCCCGCCCGCGCCGCCGACTATGGCCCGGTGTTTCGCGCGCTGCTGGAATACGGGTTAACGGTGACGGCCGAGGACTACGCGCGCGGCCAGAAACTGCGCCAGTTCACCATGGCGCTGTTCGACAAAGCTTTCCGCGAAGTGGACGTGATCGTCTGCCCCGCGGCGCCGTCAGCGGCCATGCCGCAAAGCCAGTTCCCGCCGCAGCAGGTGGCGCCGCCGGAGGCCGTGGCGCCGCTGGTGCGCTATTCCGCGCCCACCAACTTCAGCGGTCATCCCTCGCTCACGGTGCCGAACGGCTTTACTGCCGACGGCCTGCCCACCGCGATGCAGTTCATCGGGCGCCACGGCGAGGAAGCCACGCTGCTGCGCGTGGCCGCCGCCTATGAGCAAGCCACCGGCTGGCACAAGCGGCGGCCGC
>CAMCQE010000072.1 GCA_945876945.1 Klebsiella pneumoniae | reverse complement strand
GCGCCGAACCATCGGCTACGTGAACAAGTGACGCCGGCCAGACGAGGCCGTCGTAAGGCACAGACCCCCGACGAACCCGCACCCACGCGCCACGTCGCGATGACGTGGGCGCAACGATTGAAGCGCGTGTTCAAGATCGATATCGAGACCTGCGAGCACTGTCGTGCTGCGGTCAAGGTGGCCGCTCCTGCGCATCCTGCGCGCTCGGCATTCGTGAATCCCTGCACAGCATTGGGAGCATCGACGCTCCGGTGGTGGTCAAGACAATCCTCGACCATCTCGCGCGGCCCGTGTTCAGACCCTTCGCGCGGGCGCCGCCGCAACCTGAATTGCCGGGCCTGAGGGAACCGGGCTGACGGCACACCTCTTATGAGGCAGGGACGCGAGGCTGGCCTGACCCCCGGCGAGGGGGCGGGGCGCTCGCGCCTGCTGGACTCAACCCTCGATATCTACTGGTGGAAAACACCCGCAACGCGAGGGGGCCGCGAAATTCCGGCCTTAACGGCCGCCGTCGACCGCGATCGGCACAGCTCGCTCCCTGCCATTTCAATGCACGACCTGATCGATCTCGTCGAAAAGGGTGGTTATCCTTCCTGAACTTGGAGGCACCCAGTGGAACGGCTTAACTATCATCATCTGCACTACTTCTGGGTGACTGCCAGAGAAGGCGGCATCGCGCGCGCCAGCGCCAAGCTGCACCTGTCCCAGCCTTCCATCTCGGCACAGATCAAACAGCTGGAAGAGGCGTTGGGCGTCAAACTTTTCCAGAAACATGGCCGCAATCTGGTACTGACAGACGTTGGCAGGACCGTGCATCACTATGCCGATGAAATCTTCAGTGCCGGCCGTGATCTGCTGGAAGTTGTCAAATCCGGCCAGCCGGGCCGGGGGATGCCGCTGACCATCGGTGTTTCCCATGCCGTGCCGAAGCTGGTGATCTGCCGTTTGCTGCGCCCCTTGCTGCAGACCGAACACCCCCCGCGGATCGTGTGCAAAGAGGACAACACGGAGCGCCTGCTGGGTGAGCTGGCCACCCATGCGCTGGATGTGGTGTTGGCGGATACGCCCACCCCTCCCCACCTCCGGGTAAATGTGTTCAATCATGCGCTGGGCAAATCGGATACTGCCTTTTTTGCCAACGGCACCATTCAGGCGACCTTGAAGAAGCGTTTTCCGCAATCACTGCATGGCGCGAGGATGGTATTGCCAACGCCCAATTCGGCGTTGCGCCGCGATCTGGACGCATGGTTCGACAAGAAAGGCATCAAACCCGAGTTGATCGGAGAATTTGAGGACCCTGCGCTGATGAAAGCCGTGGGGGCAGATTCGGACGCCGTGTTCCCGGCCCCCCTGGCCATTGCCGAAGATGTCCGGCGCATTTACGACGTCGCCCTGATTGGCCGGACTGCTGATGTGCAGGAGCGCTATTACGCCATATCGGCAGAGCGGCGCCTCTCGCATCCTGGTGTGCTCGCCATTACCAGTGCAGCCCACGACCGCCTCTTCAAATAGACCGGGCAAGTCGCCGTGGGTGTCCTGACAGTCCCGCCGAGTACGGCCTACTTGTTGAAGTGTTGTTCGAGGAACGCCACTTCCCCGGACTCGACATTATAAAGTCCGCCAACCAGGCCGATGCTGCCCTCCTGGTACAGATGTTCGAGGATGGGCGAACGCTCCAGAATGGACCGCAGTTGGCAGCGTACATTCTCGATTGCCACCAATTCGACCGAGCTTTCGTCTGAAATGCTGGTTCCGTCACGCTGCGCTACCGCATGCATCGCAGGCGCAACCTTGGCCAGCAGGCCGGTAAGATGCCCCATCTGTACGTGGCTGCAGGCTCCCTTGATGGCGCCACACTTGGTGTGTCCCAGTACCATGATCAACTTTGAACCCGCCACCTTGCAGGCAAATTCCATGCTGCCGAGGATGTCTTCATTCAAGACGTTGCCGGCGATGCGGGCGCTGAAGATATCGCCCAGACCCTGGTCAAAGACCAGTTCCGCCGATGTGCGCGAATCGATACAGCTCAACACGATTGCAAAAGGGTACTGGCCGTCGGAGGTTTCGTTGACCTGCTGCAGCAGGTTGCGGTTATAGCGCAGGTTGCTTACGAAACGCTGATTGCCATCCACCAGTATCTGATAGGCCTTTTGTGGCGTAAGGCCGTGCTGGGCTTCTTTGTTCAAGGTACGCATGATTTCTCCTGATGCTGTCTGATTCAAATCAAACCCCTATGGGTCGCCCCGATACCGGATTGCTGCCGGACGGGTTGTTCTCGGTGGCCGCTGCAAACTCCCTGCTGATGCGATGCATGGCATCGTTGTCGCGCCTCAGGCCATCCAGACCCTCAAAGGTTACATCGATGTTCTCGGCAACAGCCCGTTGCCTGAAGTCCTGGAGAATCTCGAAAACATCGTGATCGATACTCACGGAGCGCGAAGCATCGATCACCACCCTGACGCCAGCCGGTATTTCTGCCAGTGCGCGCATCACGGTGACCCGATTCAGGAACGACACATTTTCCGAGAGTACGACGCGGACAGCGCCAGTCGGATCGCGATCCACAAAGAAGGCGTTCTGGTAGTTGTTCAGCAGGATCGTGAATATGGCAACGGCAAGCCCAAGACCGATGCCGATCAGCAGGTCGGTGGTGAGAATGCCGATGATGGTCACGATGAAGGGAATGAACTGGTAAGGCCCTTGCGCATACATGCTGCGGAACAGCGCAGGCTTGGCAAGCTTGTACCCGACAGTGATCAGCACCGCGGCAAGCACGGACAGCGGAATCAGGTTAAGCAGCGCGGGAATTGCGATTACTGCCACCACCAGCAGCACACCGTGCAGGATCGCCGAAATCTTGGTTTGCCCACCGGCCTGGATGTTGGCCGAACTACGCACGATCACCTGCGTTACCGGTAAGCCTCCCAGCAAGCCCGAGATCACGTTGCCGGCACCCTGCGCCTTGAGCTCGCGATTGGTCGGGGTCACACGCTTGGAGGGGTCGAGTTTGTCGGTAGCCTCGACGCACAGCAGGGTTTCCACGCTGGCGACCACCGCCAGCGTCAGCGCTGTGGTGTACACCGCCTGGTTGGAAAGGTGCGAGAAATCCGGGAAGGTGAGCAAGCCCATTAGACCTGACAGGCCGTCAGCCATGGGAATCTGCACCAGGTGGCTGGCTTCAATTGCCAGCGCGGGCGCCGCGTAGGCAAAGATTTGATTCAGTACGATACCCATCACTACAGCGACCAGCGGTCCCTGAATCCAGGTGGTGGCTTTGATGCGTTTGATGAAGGGCAGGTCCCACAGCAACAGAATCGCCATCGATACCAGCCCCACCACCAGGGCACCGGGCTGTAACTGTGACAGCATAGTGCCTAAGGCCGACAGAGTGTTCTCGCCGTTGCTTTGCACGAAGGCCATGTCGCCCTCCGGATTAGCGTCGTAGCCGACGGCATGCGGCAGCTGCTTGAGGATGATCGTCAGGCCAATACCACTGAGCATGCCTTTGATGACGGAAGACGGGAAATAGTAGCCAATCACGCCAGCTCGCAGATAACCCATGGCAAGCTGTAGCAGGCCAGCCAGCACCACGGTGACCAGGAACGCTTCGAACGATCCCAGGCTGTTGATGGCAGCAAACACGATCACGGCAAGCCCGGCCGCTGGCCCGGAGACCCCGAGTCGTGAGCCGCTGAGCGCACCCACCACAATCCCGCCCACGATGCCGGAAATCAGGCCCGAGAACAGTGGCGCACCCGAGGCCAGAGCAATGCCCAGGCAAAGCGGCAGAGCGACGAGGAACACGACAACGCTGGCAGGAATGTCGTGCTTGAGCGATTCGCCCAGTGACATATTTGATTTCATGGTTGCAGTACCTCTTTGTTTAGCCGCGGTCGCAGTCTAGCCGAACCAACAAGAATAAAAATGTCGATGTTTAGAACTGATACTTATTTTTTTACGAATTGAATAGCGCGTCGGCTGCAGACACCAGTTGCACGTTTCCCCTCCGGGATTCTGCGAAGAACCAAAAAAACGGCGCCCGCAGGCGCCGTAAACGGTCATCCGACCGAGGGGATCGTAGATCAGCTGATGTCAGACACCTTCACCACCACCAGCGGCTGGGTCCAGGCCATTTCCGGGTCAGATTCCGCGTAGGAATTGGGGGGTAGCTTGCTGGAAGTGATGCGGGCGCGGAGGTAGATCTCGTTGCCCTGTACCTGGCACTCCGCCTTGCTGCCGTTCACCGTCTTCAGCGCCTTGCCGATATCGCCGCTGAAGCGGTGGATGGTCTGGTGCTGGTGGTCCAGGCTGCCTTCGTGCTCGTGGGTCTCGCTGGTGGATGTGGTGGCAGCAAGATCAGCGTCCTGCAATGTGCCGACAAACTCCACCATATATTCCACGCCGGCTTCTGCTTCGATCTCCAGCGAGATGCCGGCATCCGTTACGTCCAGCGGCGTCAGCGTCACACCCGTGCTGTTGTAGAAGTCACCACGCTTGATAGCTGCCGTGATCTGGTTCGGCGTGAGCCAGTCAGCACGCACCATCATCCAGCCGCGACCGGGGTTGACGTTGCCCACCCCCAGCGCTGGTAGCTGTGCGCATCGAAGTTGGGCAGCCAGTGCAGCCGATGCGATGAAAATCAGCACGCCCGAGCATTGTGCAGGCGGGCTGGACCTCAGCCTTGTTCGACGGTGCAGACACCGTCTTCCTGCGCGAGATCGTGGCTTCTTCGTTAGAGGGTCCATGTGCGTTTGGGGCGCCCCTGCCGCGCCCCCGACGGGAACGCGCAAGCAACCACAGGCGAGGACGAGCATGCCTGCACGCGCCATGGCTCGGGAATTGGAGTCGGTTCAGCTTGCCCCGAATACGGTGCGGCCACTGCTCGAACTGGTCGAACGCATCGGCGGTAATGGCTTGCGTTCGTGACGTAGCAGCAGATCCGCGTGGCGTCGGTGGCCTGTGACGCTAGCGTCCTAACCGGTGCAACAGCGGGTTGGAATCAGCGATGAGCGAGCGACCGCAGGTGCGCATTCGCGCACTGCGGTCTCTCGACACGGGTGCCGGTCGCTTGGACCGGCCCCTGCCAGCGGGATCAGAACGTGCGATAGATCGAGAACACGACGGCGTCGTCCGTCAGGTCCTTGTACGAGCCGCCGCCTTCCGACGCGTAGCTGTAATTGTTGTAGAAGGTCTCGAAACCACCGTTGAAGTTGCAGAGGGGCTGGCCTGCACCGCCGCAGTCGCCGCCTTCCGTTGACCACACGTAGGACAGATCCAGCGTGAAGCCCAGCACCGGGTAGGTGGCGCCGACCTGGAAGTATTCCCAGTCGTAACCATCGGGCGTGCCGAAGTACGCCGAATACTCGTCACCCTCGACGGTCTGATAGCCACCCATGATGTAGGGTGAAATGCCCATCGGCAGGGTGAAGCCCAGCGACCCACCGAAGTGATGGCTGTTGCCATCTTCACCGAAGAAGTCCGGCGAGTAGTGATAGTTGAACGAAATCGTCGGCTTCATCGCGACGTCGAAGGTCTTCGCGACACCCAGGTTCACTTCGAAGTAGTCGGCGTCGATGTCCGGCAGCTGGCCAAGGTAGGGCTGCACGTGGGTCGTGCTGGGATTGGCGTACAGCGTCGGATCGGAGGGATCCGGGAACGTGCTACGGCCGAGGATCGGGTCGAAGCCCGGCGGGTCGTAGCCTTCGGATGCTTTCGAATCTTCGCCCGGGAACGAGTAGTAGATGCCCTGCAACGTGAAGTTGAGGCCGGCCGCTGCAAACTTGTAGCCGCCGTAGTAGTCGATTTCGATGTTCGCATCCGAGAACTCGGTGTTGGAGGCCCACGCCCCAAGGAAGAAGCCGTTGTAGCCCCAGTCCAGGCTGCCCTGGATCGCCGGACCATCGGAATTGCTGATGCCACGCGCGCGGTAGTCGGTGGTCAGTCGGACCGTCGACGTGAAGTTTTCGGCCGAGAACGGGCCACTCGGCGCGGCCGCCTCTTCTGCATGAACCACACCGGCAGCACAGAAGGACGCGAGCATCGCGGTGGCAAGAGACGAACGTTTCATTGGTGTATCTCCCAATCTTGATGACAACTATTTCAACCGGCGCCGACCTTGCTCCCTCGCGAGGTGGCGGCGGCCTGACCGGGGCGGCCAAGTAGGCTTCGCCTTCCGTCCGAACAAAGCAACATTTGAGCCACATCGTTTGTCGCGTGTTTTACAACACGCGCCGCTGTGTCGTTCCTGCTCGCGACACTTGCAAGGATAGATGGTTAATCTATATATATCAATTATTTATAATTTAAATCTCATAAATCATTTAGCTTTCGTTTGTATCTTAATGGTTGATGAATCAGAACGAGGGGCACGGATGTTGCGATTCAGATACACGCTCCCGCAGGTTGACGCCCTATTCTGGCGCGCTTACGCCAGAAATTAGCGTCGTAAGCGTGCGCCGCAACAAGACGCCGGCGCCGCTCATCTGTCATATCCTCGATGCCATCAGTACGCTGACGCGGCGGCCCTCGATGCCGGATGCCGTCAATGATGAAGACTCGACGCAACACGCGACCGACGCCGTGGGGTGCGCACCGGCAATGTGGCGTCCCGTCCGTCGCAGGGCGGCGCAGACCTTTGCAGATCAATCGATTTTTCGGTCGAAGTCTGCAGGAAGCATCCTGTTTTCCTTACTATTGGCTTGACCGATTAAGGCGGCTTGATCGATAAAGTTCGGTTTATTCAACACGGACGCGTTCGCGCAACGACGACTCGACACATGGCAGCCAACTCCGACTTCACCGACTACTCAGCCAGACTGGCGTCGATGTTCCGCGCGATTCTCGCGCCGGATCGCGCGTTTTTCTGGCAGGCGATCGTGTTCAGCATTGGCATCAGCGTCCTCACGCTTGCCGTGCCGCTGTCGGTGCAGATCCTGATCAGCTCGGTGGCCAACACGGCGCTGCTGCGGCCCGTGGTCGTGCTCGGCGGCATTCTGTTCGGCCTGCTTGCGCTCTATGGTCTGCTCGTTGGGCTGCAGGCCCACCTGATGGACGTGTTCGAGCGTCGACTCTTCGCCCGCATCACCCAGGAAATCGCCCTGCGCAGCATCCACGCACGTTACGCGGCGGTCGAGAGCACCAATCGCGAGGAACTGGCCAATCGCTTCTTCGAAATCATTACCATCCAGCGCAACATGCCGACGCTGGTCGTCACCGGCTCTGCGATTGCCCTGCAGGCGATTGTCGGCTTCGCCGTGGTGGCGGCCTATCACCCGGTGTTCCTGGTCTTCAACGCCATGGTGCTGCTGCTGGTGTTCCTCGTATGGAAGCTGTGGGCGGGGCCCGCAATACGCAGCAAGCTCATGTCCTCCAAGGCGAAATTCGAGGTCGCCAGCTGGCTCGAAGAGCTTGCCCGCGCGAATGCCTTCTTCAAGTCGGGACGTACTATCAGGCTCGCCCTGGCCAGGTCGGAGGAGATGATCGCGTCCTACGTGGCCGCCCACCGACGGCACTTTCGCCTGAAATTTGCCCAGCAGCTCGGGTTTCTTGCGCTGTACGCCACGGCCAGCGCGTCATTGCTCGGCATCGGCGGCTGGCTCGTGGTAACGAATCAGCTGTCGCTGGGCCAGTTAGTGGCGGCCGAACTGATCCTGTCGGCTGTATTCGTGTCGCTCGCCCGCCTGCCGGCGCTGCTCGAGGAGTTCTACGAGGTCTGCGCCGCGCTGTACAAGCTAGGCGACTTTTTCGACATCCCGCTGGAGACGGCGATCGATGGCGAGGCCGTGCCCGATGGCCCGGCTTCGCTGCAGTTCGCGCATGCCGTGACCAGCCATCGGGAGCGCGAGTTCGTGTTCGACTTCGAGGTGAAGGGCGGCACCAAGCTGATGGCCGTGGCAAGCTCCTACAGCCTGCAGAAGGGCCTGCTGGACCTCCTGCTGCGCCACGCCACGCCGAGCCAGGGTCAGGTCCGTTTCGCGGACCGCAACGTCAGCGATCTGAACGTGCACGCGCTGCGCGACCGAATCGCCGTGATCGACAATTCCGGCGTGCTCGAGCGCAGCGTGGAAGACAATCTCAGCCTCGGCGACCCCGCGGTGACCCGCACGGCCATGCGCAAGATGCTCGTCGTCGTGGGCCTCGACATGGTCGTCAACAGCTTGCCGCAGGGTATCGAAACGCCACTGGGCGCCTTTGGTTACCCGCTGTCCCGCTCGGAAACGATCCGCCTGAAAATCGCCACCGCCCTGCTCGCCCGCCCGCAGATGCTGGTCGTGACCCAGGTGTTCGATTCGCTGTCCCAAGCTCATCGCAGTGCGATCATCGAGTACGTCAACAGTCTGCCGGAGCTCACGTTCATCAATTTCAGCAACCGCCGCGATATCGCACAGTACGACGAGTGGCTGCGTATCGATCCGGATCGCCACCACCGCTTCGGGACGATGGCCGAGTTGCTCGCCTTCGAACGCGCGGTCGAGCAGGCGAACGAGTCCCAGCCCGGAGATCAACAGTGACGGCACCCTCGCGCCACGCCAAGTTCGATCCTGCCTACCACGCGTATTTCACGACGCTCGACGGCCTGCGTCCGCCGCGCGTCGCGCGCAACGTGGCGGGGCTCGTGGTCTTTCTGCTGCTGCTGCTCGGCGCCGGTCTGTGGTGGATCCCGTGGCTGCAGACGGCGGCAGGCGGCGGGCAGCTCATCGCCCTCGACCCGGCCGGGCGCGTGCAGTCGGTCAATGCCGCGGTCAGCGGCCGCATCAAGCGCTGGCATATCCAGGACGGCAATCGGGTGAAAAAGGGCGATCCCCTGGTGGAGATCGTCGATAACGATCCCTTGTTCATCGAACGTCTCGACGCGGAACTCGCCGCTCAGCGCAGCAAGCTCGATGCGGCGCGCATCGCCATGCAGACCGCGCAACTCGACGTCGACCGCAAGAAGCGGCTGTTCGACAAGGGGCTGAGTGCGCGACGCGATCTCGAGGCGGCAACGATCAAGTACAAGGAGCTGAAGGCAACCGCCTCCGGCGTAGCCGCTGAGGTCGCCAAGGCCGAGGTCCAGCGCGCACGACAGTCGACGCAGCTGGTGCTCGCACCGCGCGACGGTGTCGTGCTTCGCATTGCGGCCGTCGACACCTCGAGCTTCATCAAGGAAGGCGATGAGCTCGTCAGCTTTGCACCCTCGGCAGGGCTGCGCGCCATCGAAGTATTCGTCAGCGGTCTCGATGCCGCCCTGGTCGAGCCGGGCCGGCGCGTCCGACTCAGCTTCGAAGGCTGGCCCGCCGTCCAGTTCAGCGGTTGGCCCTCGCTCGCGATCGGCACGTTCCCCGGAGTGGTGCGTTTCGTCGATTCGGCTGTCTCGGCCAATGGCCGCTTTCGGGTGGTCGTGGTCGAGGATCCTGCCGAGCCCTGGCCCACTGACCGCTTTCTGCGGCTGGGGGGCCGCGCGCGCGGCTGGGTGTTACTCAACGAGGTCCGGCTCGGTTACGAGATCTGGCGCCAGCTGAACAACTTCCCCCCTGAACCGACCGGCCTGGGCACGTCGGAGCCTCCGAAATGATGCGGTGGTGGGTGGCGTTGGCCGTGCTCCTGGCGGCGGCGACGCACGTGTCGGCCGCCACGCTGGCCCTGGACGAGGTGCTAGACAGTTCGCTGCGCCATTTTCCGCAGGTACTCGCTGCGGTCGAGAAGACTGCAGCGCAGGCTGGCAAGGTGCTCGCGGCGGAAGGCGCCTTCGACCTGCGGCTCGAGAACCAGACCTATTCCCGCGCCACGGGTTTTTACGACGGCAAGATCGTCGACTCGAAACTGGTCAAACCCCTGCCTCAGTTCAACACCAAGTTATACGGCGGGTACCGAATCTCCGACGGAGACTTTCCGACTTACGAGGACGAGTTTTTCACCAACGGCGGCGGTGAGTTCAAGATCGGCGCCGTGTTCTCACTGCTGCGCGATCGCGACATCGACGATCGTCGCTTCGCGTTACGCGACTCCTCGCTGGCCCTGACGCAGACCGAACTCGAACAGCGGCTCACCCAGATCAAGGTCCAGCATCAGGCGGCCAATGCGTACATTGTGTGGCTCGCCGCCGGCAAGGGGCTCGACATCTACCGGGGTCTGCTCGCACTGGCCGAAGCGCGCCAGCGCGGTCTCGAAGCGCGCGTCGCCGATGGCGACCTGGCGCGCGTCTATCTGAACGAGAACCAGCAGTACATCCTGAAGCGCCGGGGCAAGGTGACGGAGGCCGAACGCCAGCTCGCCAACTACGCCAACCGTCTGGCGCTCTATCTGCGCGACGAGAACGGTGTTCCGCGCCGCCCCGCGGTGGCAGAGATTCCGGGGACCTGGCCGGACCTCGGCACGCTGGACGCGGCGGAACTCGAAGCCACCATCGCTGCCGCGCGCCGCGGACGACCGGAATTCGGGATCGTCGAGGCCGACCTCGAACGCGAACGCAACCGGCTGGCGCTCGGCGAGAACGCGCTGCGGACGCGCGTCGATCTCAACCTCGAGGCCTCGCAGGATCTCGGCGGCGGCAGCTACACGCGAGAGGAAACCGACGCCGTGGTGAGACTGGACATCACGGTGCCGCTGGAACGTCGCACCGGGCGCGGCAAGGTGGCCGAGGCGCGCGCGAACGTAAGCCGGCTCGAACACGAACGCCAGCTGCTGAACGAGCAGATCGACCTGGAAGTCCGCAACATCGCCAACGACATCAACGCCGCCGAGCGCTTTCTCGACCTGGCGGGCCAGGAAGTGGACCAGGCCGGGATTCTCGAGGAAGCGGAACGCGTCCGCTTCGACGATGGCGCCAGCGACTTCTTCGTGGTCAATCTGCGCGAAGAATCCACGGCCGATGCCCGTGTACGCCGGATCGAGGCACAAGCCGGCCTGCTGCAGGCGCTCACCAACTTCTATGCGGCGACCGTGCAGATCGAGCGCTTCCACATACCTGAGTAGATCGACGTCCGGCGCTCGCCCGCCGGATGCCGCCGACACCCACCTGACTCATGTCGAGATAGGGGGTTGTGAACGTGCATCTGACGGGCGGCAGCCCGGCCCGCGCGGTGACGGGGGGGCACTGGAGACAGCGGCTGTTGGGCTTCCTTCGTCAGCCCAACGGTCATGAGGCGCCTGCCTCATACGCCAGGATGAAAGCACGGGGTAGCCCGGGTGCAGCTTAGCGAAACCCCGGGATCCTCTGCGTCGGACAGGCCGAACCCGGGATCCGCGCTACGCGCTACTCCCGGGCTGCTTCGGGCCGAGCGAGCGCACGTTCACAGTAACCTACTAGCGGAGCGGAATTGCGCTCACCTATTGAGCGTCTCGCCACCGTGCGTCAGGCCTGGCAGAACGTGTCACGCCAGGCCCAGGATCCAGCCAGGTCATGCAATTGGTTTGCATGAAGCCACCCTAGGCTCGCGGCAGTGTTCACATCAGTGATGGCACTCGATGGCGCCATGGCGCCGCGGCTTCGAGTTGGCCGGCGAGGCGCAGTATCGTGGCTTCGTCGCCGTAGCGTCCGATCAGCTGCACGCCGACCGGAAGCCCCTCTGGCGACCAAGGCAACGGGAGGCAGATCGCCCGTTGCCCTGAGATGTTGGCAATGGCCGTGAACTTCGGGACGTCGCCGATGCAGATGCTTGCCCGGTGAGGATGCTCGCGGTCGTAATCGAACCAGCCATTCGGTTGCGGTGGCTGGGTCGTGGTCGGTGTCAGCCAGACGTCGTGAGTCTCGAAGAACGGCGCCACCTCGCGGGCGATGCGCTGCATGTCCTGGATGGCAAGCAGCAGATCTGACGGACGTCGGCCCTCGTCCATCCAGAACGTCTTTCAGGTATAGGCTTCGAAATCCGCTGGCGTCGGCGTGCGGCCGATCCGCCGCGCCCAGTCCCTAATCGCCCACGCCACCATGGCGAGCCAGTTCGTGGGAAAGATGTCGGTGAAGCGGCTGGCATCAACGCGGGGCGACGCCTCCTCGATATCATGACCCAGCGCCTCGTAGCGCCTCGCCGCCTCGAGCACGGCCCGCGTGCATTCGCCGTGGACCTCTGCTTCGGCCACCGGCGACGTGCTGAAACCGATGCGCAGGCGCCCCGGCGCAAGCACGACTTCGTCGGCGAACGGGCGCGCCGGACTCGCCGGGAAATTCGGCGCCCCGGCATCGGCGCCCGCGGTGCAATCGAGAATCGCGGCACTGTCGAGCACGGTATGGGTGACGACGTGCTCGCAAATCAGTCCCGCGCCCCTGTCGCCGTAGGACGGTCCGAGCGGGTGCCGTCCGCGGGTGGGTTTCAGGCCGACGACGCCACACCACGAGGCGGGACCACGGATCGATCGGCCCCCGTCATTCGCATGCGCGACGGCCGTCATACGGCAGCCGCAGCTGGAAGATTCAGTGCGAAAGCTGCTGCAGGGATGCTTTCTCCCAAGGCACCCTGCGCCTGCATCAGGTGCCGATGTGCAAGGCGGCCTGTCAGTAGCGCTGCTGCCGCTTGGCGGGGCCGCGACCGTGTTTGCGGCCTAGAACATCACGCGCACACCGACCCAGCCGGCGCGCGGCGCGCCTACGCCAAGAAAGCGCGGTGAGGCGTCGGCGAGATTGGGCAGCACTTCGGTCGGGTCTTCGCCAAGCAGCCCGAAGTTGGCGTAGTCGGTGTCAAAGAGATTGCTGACGCGCGCGAAGAACTGCAGATGGTCGCCCACCTGGTAGGCGCCGCGCAGGTTGACCAGCGCGTAGCCGTCGACCGGCGCCAGTTGGTTTGATTCATCGCCGCGCAGGAATTGCTCGGCGTTGAATAGCAGGTCCGCGCCCACCGATAGCCCAAACGGCAGCCGATAGTCGGCGCCCAGTTTCAACTGATGCCGCGGCACGCCGGGCACGTAATCGCCCGCTCGCACCTGGATTTCGCCGTTGGCGTCGGCCTGCTGATGATTGGGACTTAACGCCTTGAAGCTCGTCTCAAATGTGGCCTCGATAAGGCTGTAGGCGGCAAACCAGTCAAGGCCAAACGTACGACCGGAGAAGGCAAGCTCCAGCCCCTCGCGGCGCGTTTCGTCCACGTTGGCAAACAGCCCGGTCGCGCGCCCGGTCGCCTGAAAGATGATGTCGTCGAAGTTGCTGGTGCGGAAATAGCCCAGCCGGTGCTGTACGCCGTGCCAGACCCCGCGCACGCCCAGTTCCACGCCTTTCGCCACGACCTGATTAAGCGGTGGGTCGGCCAAAAAAGCGTTCGGCAGGCGGCACTCAAACGGGATGTCGTTGGGGTCTTCGCCGTCTTCAATGGCGATGCGTCTTGCGACCTCGAACACGCCTTCGTTGCACGAAAGTTCGACGGGCGTCGGGGCACGCGCCGACTCGCTGTAGCTGACGTAAACATTGGCCGCCTTGTTGAACTCGTAGGTGCCGCCCACCGTGGGATTGAAGCGGCTGAACGTATGGTCCCCGTTGAGTTCGCGCCGCTGCCCGGACTGGTCGCGGATGCTGATATCGGAATGGTTGAATCGCCCGCCAAAGGTCAGCGTAAAGCGCTCCGTCAGCGCGAAATTGTCGAGAAAATAGAAGCTCCAGGTTTCATTGCGGCTTCGGATATCGGCCGCGCCCTCGGCCAGAAAGCTGCCCAGCCCCAGGCCTTCTGTGCTGCGAGTGACGGGATTGAGCCTGGCAAGCTCCACCTTGCCGACAAAGTCGCCGTTACCGCGGAAATAGTTGAAACCGGTAACCAGATAGTTTTCCCGTCCCCAGAGGCTGCGGGTGAACACCAGCTGCAGGTCAGAGCCGTAGGTTTCCTGTTGGCGGGTGCTGATGTTGTTGATCGCCTCGTCGGACAGCAGGCCGGTGCCGCTCACTTCGCCCGTCAGGTCGTCGAGATTGAACGCCTGCGGGTCGCCGGCGAGCGCGTTCAGCGCCGCTTCCAGCGCTTGTGGGTCGTTCACGCCCAGCGAGTTGCTGGCGCACACCTCCTCATCAAGCCCCAGGGACTCCAGGCCGGCCTCGTCGATTTCATCCAGCAGAAAACTGCCGCCACCGAGTGCGCAGACCGACAGCTCGGAGGTGTCGCCGTTGAAGCTGTCGGTGGTGTTCTGGCGGTAGAACCCGTTGGCGACGAATTCCAGCTGTTCAGCCAGCTGATGCGAGAACTCCAGCGACACCATGTGCATGTGGTTCTCGGTGATGTCCGGGGCGGTGAAGACCTGCGCCCGATCGAGCGCCAGCAGCCCCTCGGGCGCCGGCCCGTTGCCGCGCAAATCCGAATTGCCGAACTGGTAGTTGACATCCAGCGAGCTCGCCGCACCGCGCCAGCTGCCGCTGCCGTAGACGTTTACCGCGTCGGACGCCGATTCATCGCGCCAGCCGTCTTCGCGAAAATGGCTGGCGTTGACGTAGTAGCCGAAGGTGCCGTTGTTGTTGCCACTCTCCACGCTGGTCACCGCACGCCCCCAGGATCCGCCAGACGCCTCTGCCTGATGGCCCTGAAAGTTGAAGCCGTTTTTCATCGTGAGCGACAGCGCGCCGCCCAGCGTGTTGAGGCCGAACAGCGGGTTGGCCCCGCCCACCAGCGTCATGCTGTGGATGGCCGATTCAGGGACCAGGTCCCAGTTCACGGCATCGCCCAGCGGCTCGTTGATGCGCACGCCGTTCTGGTACACGGACACACCCATCGGCAGGCCCAGCAGGGGCGAGGCCGAATAGCCGCGGAATTGCACGTCGGCCTGGAGCGGATTGTTCTGCGCCGAATTGACCGAGACGCTGCCGAGGTTCTGGTTCATGTGCTCGGTCAGGTCGAGGCTCTGCGCGCGGGTCAGCGCGTCGGCGTCTGCCGACTGTGTGCTGAAAGGGAGACGTTCGGGCTTGATACCGCCGTGCTGGCCGAGCGGGGTGGGGGCGACGATGACGATTTCCGCGTCGAAGCCGGCGCCTTCCGCCGCGCGGGCGGGCTGGCTGAACGCGGCGCCTGACATCAGCGAGAGCAGGGTAAGGGGCAGGCAGGCGCTGGCTTTCATCGTCAAGGTCCTCGGGGAGCAGTAGGGGAGGCTGCCGGACGGTCGCCTTGCTGTGGAGTGCGCGTCGCAACGGTTGCTTGCAGGGCTGGAAATTATAAGCGCGCCGGCGGGACAAGGGCCGGTCAGCGCTCGCTCGTGTTCCTCGCTTATGCGAGGAATTTTCCTCATTCAGCGGCGGCGGCGCGGGGCGGGGAAAGTTCCTGTGCTGGGCGGGGAACGGAGCGCGGTGCGGTGAGGATGCTTGCTCACTGCACCGCTGGCGGACAGCCCTGGACTGGGCCCAACGCATGACCTCTCTCGATGAGTGCGCTTCAGGCTACGCTAAGCCCCGGCCGGCTCTTTTTCTGCCCCTTGACCGTCAATCGCCCGGAACCTCTTCGATGTCGAGTCCTCACGGCTGGCTGACCGGTGAGCTTGCAAGCGACCTGCTGCGGGTATGGGTTTGCGCCGTGGCCGGTGCGACGCTGTTGGCGATGTTTGGCACGTCTGGCGTGCGGGCGCTTCAGCGGCGCAAGCAGCGCAACGGCCACCCTGAGCAGGGTGATCCGGCTCAATCCCCGGCACCCTCGCGTGCCGCTAATCTCGCCAGTTCCACCGACACGCAGATTTCCGTACCCGGTTCGACGCGCTTGATCTGACAGCTCCCGCCAAGTCGGCGTGCGCGCTCCGCGATGCCAAGCAGCCCGTAGCCGCGCGCAGCGCCCGGCGCGATGCCACGGCCGTCATCCCTGACGGCGAGCCTTAACGCGCCAGCGCTGGCCACGACGCTAACCGATGCCCGCCGCGCCTCGGCGTGACGGGCGATGTTGGTCAGACTTTCCTGCACGACACGGTACAGGTCGGTGGCTATCGTCTCCGGGACCTCGAGGCCGGGGGCGTGGAATTCGAGTTGCCACTCGATATCCGGCGCGCGCTGTTGCCAGGACGCGACCAGATCCGCCAGGGCGTCTTCGAATCCGAACGCCTGCAGCGCGTATGGGCGTAGGCGCGCGAGCATCCGCCGGACCTGGTTCTGGAGCGCCACTACATCGGCTTCCACGGCCTCAAGCTGGGCGCGGGCTGCGGCAGGCAGCTCAACGCTACGCAGTCCCGCCAGCCCCACGCGCACGCAGAACAGCTGAGGTGCCATTTCGTCATGCAGATCGTGCGCGACGGTTTTCCGCTCGTCCTCCTGGACCGACATCAGCGTCGCGGTGAGGCGGCGATTGTCGTCCACCATGCGTTCGAGCGCGCTTGCGACGTGGTTAAAGCCGCGATGGATCCTTTGCAACTCGGGTGCCGCCTGTTCGTCAACCCGCACCGCAAACTGGCCGCGTTCCAGTGCCTCGAAGGCTCCCAGCAGGCGCGAAAGCGGCTGCAGGCCGAGGCGCAAGGCGGCGAACAGCAGCGCCAGCAAGAGACCGGCGCCTCCCAGCGCAAAGGCAAAGGTGACGCGCGCATCGCTCCAGATTTCGCGCAACTCGTCACCCGGGTCGGCCTCGATCACAAAACTGTGCTGCCCGCCTGCATCAGGCAGTACGACCGCGGGCAGCAGCGCCTTGGACGGCACCACATGGCGCGCAAACCAGTCCGGGACATCGTCGGGTATCGCGCGGGGCGGGGGTCGCGAGTCCAGACTAAGCGACACCCGCACATGCCTCATCGCATCCAGCGCGGCGCCAAGGTCGCGCAGTTCTGTCTCCGCGCTGGGCCCTCCGGTGCGCATGAAGGTGGCAAGCAGGGAACTGGCGAATCGCATTGAGGAACCGACCTCCGAGACGATTGCCTGTCGAGCGTTGTGCAACTGGAAGGCCAACGTGCCGACCAGCGCAGCCAGCATCACGATGCCGGCCAGCAGTAACAGGCGCGCCTCCAGAGAAATTCGGCCTGACGGGGTTTTGAGTATCATCGCCAGATATTGCCACCAAGCCGTGCGAGACGCCCAAGGTGAGTGTGACCGAGCGATTTTCTGACCTGTCTGTTTTGCTGGTGGACGACCATGCGCTGATTCGGCAGGCCTGTCGCGAGCTGTTACAGCGGGCGGGCGTTGCCCGCTTTTTCGAAGCCGCCGACGGCGAGGAGGCCTATCGGATTTTTGTCGAGCAAGCCCCCTCGCTGGTGGTGCTGGACCTGTCCATGGCGCGCCTCAGTGGGCTCGAATGCCTGCGCCGGATGCTGGTTCGCAAACCGGCGGCCCGGGTGGTCGTCTTCTCCATGCATGACGATCCCCTGTTTGCGGCCCGCGCGCTGCGCGCCGGTGCGTGTGGGTATGTGACTAAAACCAGTCCACCCGAAGATCTGGTCACGGCCGTCCGGGTTGCCGTGGAGGGTGGACGCCATCTCAGTCACGACGTTGCGGTGGCGCTGGTCAATGCGCGACTCGATGCGCAACAGCGGCCGCTGGAGGTGTTGAGCGCGCGGGAGTTCGAGGTCTTCCGGCTCTGCGCGGAAGGGCGGAATACGGCGGAGATCGGCGAATTGTTATCGATTACCGCCAAATCGGCGGCCAACCTGATCGGCAGAATCAGGGACAAACTGGGGGCGCGTAACGCTGCCGAACTGGTGAAGATCGCCATCGAGTCCGGCATTGTGTCGATTGTAAGTCAGATCGAGGGGCATTGAGGCGGGCGCTATTCCTGCGACAGGATGTGCTGCCACGCCGCCGCGCTGACCGGCATGACCGACAAGCGGTTACCGCGGCGGACCAGGGGCATCTCGGCCAACACCGGACCGTCTTTCATTTCTGCGAGGGGGATGGTGCGCGTCAGCCGCACCTCGACCACATACCCGCGCGGATTGTCCGCGCTGTGCTTGGGGTCGAAGTGTTCGCTGCCTGGGTTGCCGGCGGTGCCCGGCTCGGCGCAGTTCGAGTGGTAGAAAAACGCGAGGTCGGCCCGCTTCATCTGGTCGCGCATCATGTTGCGCGTCTGGTAGTTGCGCACGCCGTCCCAAGCCGTGGTCTGGGCGGGCTGCGCGGCCAGGGTATCAAGCCCGAAAACCTCGGGCTCTGATTGCATCAGCCAGAACTGCTGCGGCATTGGGGTCCGAATCCGGGGCAAGAATCAAGAAGAGGGGTGTCCTCCAGAGTGCCTTCGCGTTCTATCCCGGGCGGGTGGCGTGTTTCGTGAACGACGAGCGGGTCGCGCCGCCGATTACCTACCGCATCGCGCTCGGCCCCCAGCAGGGACGCACGGCGTTTACCTTGCAAACGGTGCCGGCAGTCGCCACAGCAGACGACAACAGCTCGCTGGCGAAAGGCGCCGGCTCCTCGTTACGCGCGGGGGTGGCGAGCGAGGCAGACGAACGCGGAAAGCGAGAGCGCCTGTGCCGCGATATCACGCGCCCGGCGGTCTCGACTGAGCGGTTGTCGTTAACGGCGCAGGGGAATATTCGCTATCGCCTCAAGACCGCTTACCGTGACGGCACCACGGATGTCGTGTTTGAGCCACTGGACTTCATGGCCCGGCTGGCCGCTCTGGTGCTGACACCACGCGTCAACCTTACGCCTTATCAC
>CAMCQE010000071.1 GCA_945876945.1 Klebsiella pneumoniae | reverse complement strand
GCGGGAGTCGTTTCTCGGCGATGTCGAGTTTGGACATGATCTTGATGCGCGAGACGACCAGCGGCGCAATCGCCACCGGCGGTTGCATGATTTCGCGCATCACCCCATCTACTCGCAGGCGAATGGCCAATCGCGTTTCAAAGGGTTCGATATGGATGTCGGAGGCCCCTTCAACGATCGCCTCGCCGAGGAGGGCGTTGATGAGCCGTATGATGGGCGCGTCGTCGGCGCTTTCGAGTAAGTCGGCAGGTTCGTTCAGTTCGTTGGCGAGCGCCGCCAAGTCCAGCGCGCCGTGCAAATCGGCCATCATTTCTTCGGAGCGGGAGGCGTCTTGCTCATAAGCGCTTTGCAGACGGCGATCGAAATCCGCTCCCGTGTAGCGCTCAAATCTCACACTGCCCGCGATCGTGCGCTGCAATTCCTGCAGCACCACGGGCGGGGTGTCGTGCGTGTACAGCACCACGGCGGCGCCATCGCTCGCAGCGTCCACCAGAACGCCGTGGCGTTTGGCGAACGCAAAGGGCACGTTCACTCGAGAATGCCCTCGGGCAACACGGCGCCGCGCTGGGGCAGCAGGACTTCGGTGCGGTCGCCGTTTTGTTGCTGCTGTTTGGTGCGGATGTCTTCATAGCGCTCGCGACTGAGCGACGCGGCGCCTGCCCGGTCACGCACGATCTGCGGCCGCAAAAACACCATCAGATTGGTTTTGCTACTGCTGCGTCGCGCATTTTTGAAGAGATTGCCCAATACCGGGATATCGCCGAGCACCGGGATTTTGTCGCGGTTTGATCGGGCATCGTCACCAATCAAACCGCCGAGCGCCACAATCGCGCCGTTATCCACCTGCACACTGGTTTTGATCGAACGTTTGTTGGTGATGATGTCCGCGCCGCGGGTGCTTTCATCAACGCTCGAGACTTCCTGCTCGATGTCCATCGTCACCGTGTTGCCTTCGTTGATCTGAGGCTTCACGCGCAACTTGATGCCGACGTCCTGACGCTGAATCGTCTGGAAGGGGTTGTCCGGCGTGGTCGTGTTATTGGTGAACTGACCGGTGACAAATGGCACGTTTTGGCCCACGACGATTTCGGCTTCGGCGTTGTCCAGCGTCATCAGGCTGGGCGTAGACAGCACGTTGGTCGCGTTGTCGCCGGAGAGCACGCGAACCAGCGTTCTCAAGTCCCCGCCCGAGAAATAACCCAGCGTCAGCCCGCCCAGAAACTGTCCGGCATCTGTGGGCGAAAACGGGGAGTCGATAGCGCCCGAGGCCTTGCCTGTGAAGTTCGTGGCGCCCAGCACGCCGGTGTTCGGCAGATTGGTTTTCCACTGCACGCCGAGTTCGTCGGACTTGCTGCTGGAGACTTCAGCAATGATGCCTTCGACCAGCACCTGCGCGCGGCGGACATCAATCTGCGTGATCACGGCCATCACTTTTTTCACGTCCCGCGGCGGGCCCTGCACGATGAGCGAATTGGTGATTTCATCCGCTGTGATCCTGACCACGCCAAGCGCGCCTGCGTTCTGTGCACCGGGGGAACCGCCGCCACCGCCACCGCCGGTTTGCGGACGGCTGTTGCTGAGCGCCGGCGCGCCCATTGACTGAGCGCTGTCCTGCTTCGACAAACCGCGGCTTTCGCTGCGCGGTGCCGACGCCTGCCCAGTGGCCGCTTCCTGCAGGGTGTCGCTGATGTCCCGGGCATTTGCGTAGCGCAGCGGCACCACACGGATAACGTTGTTTTCGCTCTGCGGCCCATCAAGATTGGCGATGATGCTCCGGTAGCGGAGTTTGCTCTGCGGGGTGCCCGCGACCAACACGCTGTTGGTTCGGTCGTCCGCCGCAAAGGCAGTCACGCTGCCCGCCGCCGGCGGCGCGGCGCCCTGAGTTTTCGTCACAAGGCCGTCGAGAATGGTGACGATTTCCGTTGCCACTGCGTTCTGGAGATGGATGACGTCCACTCCGGCGGTGTTGTCGACATCGAGCTTGCTCACGATTTGCAGCATGCGCTCTACGTTTGAAGCGGTGTCGGCAATTACCAGCACATTGGTGCCAGCCGTGGCGGCCATGTGGGAGTCTTGCGGCAGCAGCGGGCGTAACACCGGCACAAGTTCGGCCGCCGACACAAAGTGCACGGGAATCACGCCGGTGACGACGTCTTCGCCTTTGCGCATGCTGCCCGGGGCTATCGTGGGTGTGTCGTCTTGCTTGGCCAGCATTTCGGGAATGATGGTGGTCATGCCGTCTTTAGCGACTGCGGTAAAGCCGTGGACCTTCAGGATGGACAGGAACACCTGATACAGATCGTCGGGATCGGTGGGAGCCGCCGAGACCACGGTAACCTTGCCCTGCACACGAGGGTCAATCACGAAGTTACGTTTGGTCAGTTCCGACACCGCACTAATAAAAGAGCGAATGTCGGCGTCCTTGAAATTGAGCGTGAGCGATCTTTCAACCTTGGTGCCCGGGCCCGACTGGGGGTCCGGCGGCGGTAGCGGCGGCAGGCCAGGGGTCGCTTCCGCGACGGGCGGGAGGCTGGCGTCGCCGTCAGCGACGTTGGGCTCGCTTTCGGCACCGCGCGTGAGACCGAAGACAAGTACCGCTACGACCGCAGTTTTGGTGAATCGAAACACGCTTGGCATCTCCCGGAGGCGTCGCACGACGAGCCTTCTTGCAGTGCGGCGGATGATACACGCCAATCTGGTCAAAATGACTTGCGTTGAGGCCGTTTAATTGCTGCGCAAGCGCGAGGGCTGCCGCGCGCAAGCACATTAATCAGGCTGACAGGGCCTCACTTCGGCGCATCGTAAATTGGCGTTTCGCCGCGGGCGATAGCGGCTTCCCTTTGCTGGCGCAGGTAGTTTTTCAGCTCTTCAGCTTCTGTGGTCGCGGAAGGCGAACTTCCCAAGGCCGGCAAGGATGGCGATGCGCTTCGGTCTGACTGCTGGAGGTAATCGTCGGGTAGCGCCAGAGACTCGAGGCTCCCGTTTCGCTCCAACAGGACGTCGCGGTCTCGTATGCCGCGAACAATCGCACCGTCAGGGGCGCGGTCACCCTCTTTAATAATCTGCTGATTGCTTGGGTCGGCACCGATAATTGCGCGGCGAGGTTCCTGGTTGTGACTCGAAATGACGCCGAACAATTGATAACTGGCCGTGCTTTTAGGGACGTTGGCAAACGTGCTGGCGGCTGCCGTTGTGCCTACGGAGGCCTGATGCTCTGGTGTGCCAAAGAGGGGCCAATCGGCGAGCAGCATTGGCGTACCAGCTTGGGGAGTAGTCACGGCCACGTCGGTGGGAAGAGGTCCCTGTGGCCCCGGTGTCTCTATGGTCCATAGCACCATCGCTGAGACGCTGTACGCCGCCAGAGCCAGCGCCGAGACAAAACTGGCGACGGGCACGCGAGAAAACGGGATGCTCAACATGACGCAAAATCTCGTGAACAGGAGGGCAAGCTGCAGTGTGCAGGAAATCAAAAAAAAATATGAGCGCCCGGGCACGCGAGTCGGGGGGTGCACTATAACTTCACGTGGAGTAACAAAAATTTAACAAAGCTGAACTACTCTCCGCCTGCGCTCAACATTGACCAAGCGACTTTAACTCTTCACAGAATCTTAAAGCCGCTGACATTGAGCGTTGCAATAGTTGCGCGGCGAACGGCGGATGCGGACTGTGCGCGGAGTACGCGGCAGAAAGGTCTGGCTGATTCACTCGTAACCTTATTCAGTACATAAAGGGGATTAGACCGATGAAAAATTTTGCTTTTAGTCTTAAAGCACTGGCAGTTGCCATGGGCATGATGGGCATTGCCCAGTGCGCCAGCGCTGCGGTTCTCAACAACACTCCTTCCACCGGTAACGGCTCGTTCATGTTCTTCGCCGTGGACGACACCAACAAGTCCTGGGTTCAGGGCATCAACTTCACGCTGAACGATTCCTACCTCACGACTGAGCGGACCTTCAATCTGGGCAACGTGTCGAGCTTCTTCACCGGAGCAGTGAACGCCAAGTGGGGCGTCATCGCCGGCGACTCGGGCACTTCGCAAGGTGAGTTCATGGAGTATCGCATGGCCTACTCGATGGCCACCGACAGCACTGCTGACGGCATTGTGCAAGGTGGAACGGGTTACAACCAATTCGCCGTGCGCGGCGCCGCTGAATCGTTTCAAGTGTGGCTGAATCGTATCGACGATGGCACCCGCACGACGAATGCCCCGCTGACCTCAACAAACGTTGGTGACGTCTTCAATATCTACAACGACGGCGCTATCGGTCTCGACATGTACGCGCTGGGCCAGTTCTACGCGACCGACCTGATCAACGGTAGCGAATTGACAAACTGGATTTTCGACAATGGCTCTGTACAGCTTGAGGGTTTCGAAGATTCGTCCTTCGGCCCTCAGTCCAACTGGCGCCTGAACCTCGATACCAACCAGTTGGTCTACGCGCCGGCTGCCGCTCCCGTGCCGGTCCCGGCCGCACTGTGGCTGCTCGGCTCTGCGCTGATTGGAGTGGCGGGCATCCGCCGTCGCGCTTAACTGCCAACGAATTTCGCCGGGCGGTGCGAACCTCGTCTGTTCCCACCGCTCAGACGCTCGAAACAAAATTATCGTTATTGGAGACAGTACATGAACCGTAAACTGATTCTGAAATCCCTTACCGCCGCCATCGCCATGGCTTGCGCCGGCAGCGCGTCTGCGGTTGCCGTAAGCTCGTTCAATGAAGCCTCTTCCACTCAGGTAACCCTGCGCTTAGGCGGTTCTACCGCTCACGACAAGGGCCTGCTTAACATGCTGGCGCTCACCGCCAGCGGCGCCCAGTTCTGCGTGCCGGGCACCCTGGACGTCTACACCAACGGCGCGAACGCGCCGGGCAACCTCACGATTATGATGTGTTCTTCCGGCGCCGACTCCGGTGTTGGCACGGGCAAGGTTCTCGCCTTCCTGCGCAACGGCAACTACGGCTCTGGCTCGGGCGTGTCCCATCTGGTGAAAGGCACGACCACGGCCACGGACTCCACCGGCGCCGCTGTGCTGTCTCAGTACCTTGATCCGACCAACCCTGCCGTGGCCACTCCGGGCACGACAGTTGCCGCCGTCAACGGCCTCTCTGCCTACACCGTGCACACCGGCGTGCCGACCACCGCGGTCATCACGGCGCTTGCCGACGCTGGCATCACCGACGAAGAGCCGAGACTCTTCAAAGACGCCTTCTTGCCGGCCATCACGGGCACTGAAACCGCCGCGCTGACCGTGAAGGGTATTTCCGCCGTAATCTTCGGCGTACCGGTCACGGACGTGCTCTACAAGCGCCTGCAGGCCCTGCAGTTCGCCACGGACACCTCCTGCCATCCGTCGAACTTCGGTACCTCCGGTGCGAACTTGGCTGAAGCCTGCGTGCCCTCGCTGTCGCGCGACACGGTGACCGCCATCTACACCGGCGGTATCGGCGGCCTGGGCAGCATTAGGAGCGCCTACACCTCCGAAACTGCCGCCAGCGTCGCGCCGTATGGCACGATCGCCATCAACTCGCTGTTTATTGAACGCCGCGTTGCCACTTCAGGCACCCAGCTCGCGTACCAGGCCTACTTTGGCAGCCAGGGTTGCCTGGACGGCTCGCCCTCCCACCTCACCAGCACCACCCCCCGGGTCACGATGCATGGCGGTTCCAGTGGCGTTAGAAGCGCGTTGGCCACTCGCAACACCGCCGGGCAGGCCGCGATCGGCAATATCAGCACGGAGTTCGCCACCACAGCCTCTTCCGGGTTCCACTTCATCAAAGTGGACGGCTACACCCCGACCGTGCTGAACGCCATCAAGGGCAACTACGACTTCTGGTACGAGAGCGCGCTCAACTACCGCAAGGTCTCCATCGGCGGTGCTCCGGCGCTGGCCGGCAATCAGAAAGCTGTCGCGGACAAGATTGCCGTGCTGCTGGGTAACCCGGCCTCCGTCAAGCTGTTGAACGCTACGTTCAAGCTCGACAACACGCTGGGCACCGACGGCACCAGCCTCGGTCGCGGTGGTCTATTGGTGAACGCGGTTGGTAACACGGGCAGCCAGGCCGTCACGCCGTACATCTCCACGGATACGGCAACGGCGACCAACGACGTGAACGCCCGCCCGGTGGCGAAGAGCACGCGCGGCCTCGGTGGTACACCGAACGCATGCTTGAACCCGTCACACCTGGGCACCACGCAGGTTGGTAACTAAAAAAGCAAAGAACCCGGGGTGGCTGCTGTTGCTGCCCCGGTCATTGCTGCGCTGATTGCATCAAGTTCAAGTTGGACGCCTCGGCATTCTTCCCGAGGCGTCCTTGTCTCCGGCCGGACTGTCCTGACGGCTCAAGTTTTGACTTTATGAGTCGAGAAAAAGCCGATGAGTCGAGATGAATTCTTATGAGTAACAGCACTCACGAGCCCATGTTTCCGCCCTTCAAAACCACAGTGTTTCTGATGGCGGCCGCCCTTCCCACACTCGTGAGTCCTGCACTCAGCGCTGCGCCACTGCCGGTCCCAGCAAGTCTTTTCGTACAACCCGGCTCCGGCCGCGCGAGTTTGAGTGCGAAGGGCCCCACCGCTTTAACAATTAAGCAGCAAACGCCCAGAGTTACGCTTAACTGGAACAGTTTTAATATTGCCTCAGGGCATTCTGTTAACTTCGAGCAACCAGGTCCGGACGCGACCGCCCTCAATCTCATTCACGATGCCCGGCCTTCAGCGATTTTGGGTCGTCTGAGTGCAAATGGCGAAATCTGGCTTCTCAACCAAAATGGCATCGTTTTTGGAAGACAGTCGCAAACCAACGTCCGGGGCCTTATCGCTAGCAGTCTGGCCCCCAACGCTAATGCGCTATCGAACGGCATAGCGCCCAAGCCATCGCTGGCATATTCGGGTCCAGCGTTTGAGCAGGCCCGCGACGGTAGCGGGGCGCCCATCCCGGCAGGCGACATTCAGGTTCTGCAAGGCGCCAACATTCAGACCAACGACAGTAACGGGCGGGTGCTGATGATGGCGCCCGAAATCAGTAACGCAGGCACCATTACAGCCAACGATGGTCAGGTCGCGCTGGCCGCCGGTACTGAAGTGTTTATCCGACAGCCCGGGGCTTCGGAGGGCGGCGGTCTGGTGATTGAAGCCGGCGGCGGTGGCATCGTGACCAATGGCGTGAAGGGTAACGCGACCCAGTCTGACCCATCGAAACTCCTCGGACAGGTCATCGCTGACCGCGGCACCGCAACCCTCGTCGGGCTGTCCGTTAATCAATTAGGACGGGTGTCGGCTAACTCTGCCGTCCGGGCGAACGGCACGGTCCGTCTGCTGGCGAGAAACGCGACCACCGGATTCTCGCCAGGTGCCGTGGTGTTTACCGAAGGCGGTAACGTGAAGTTGGGGCAAAACAGCGTCACGAGTGCCAACCCGGACGCTAGCGATACCACCTTGGCGGTGGACGCTAGCAAGCCGCTCAAGGGCGCGGTGGCCATCTCCGGCAGTAAAGTGGTTCTGGAGAAAAACTCGCTGGTTCAATCGCACAGTGGCACCGTCTCCATCAACGCGAACGGCACCGGCGATCCCTCAGAACTCGTGCTAGATGCGTTTGTGGGTGATCCCAGCCGGATCGTGCTGGCCGCGGGCAGCAAAATTGACGTGTCTGGCCTTGACTCTGAAGTCGATCCCCAGCGTAACCTTCTGACGGTCAAGTTGCAGGGCGCTGAGTTAAAGGACCGCCCGGTGCAGCGGGATGGCGCATTGAGGGGCAAGACGATAACGGTCGACGTACGGAAGACGGGGACGCTTGCCGATGGCACGCCCTGGATTGGGACGCCGCTGGCCGACCTTCGGGGCGCGGCGGCAGCCGATACCCGTCGCAACAACACCGAACGCAACAGCACCGGCGGCAAAATCTCGCTGCGCTCGCAGGGTGGCGTACTTCAGGCCGCAGGTTCGGAACTCAACGTGTCGGGTGGTGTTCTTCACTATCCGGAAGGCGCGGCCGCCACCACTTTGCTGTTTAGGGAAGGCCAACTCGTCGACGTCTCCGATGCAGATCCCAATGTGCGCTATGACGGGATTTACGGCGAAACCTCCAGAATCGCTCAAAAGTGGGGACCGATTGAGCGTTGGTCCTTTCTGACACAATCGGGCGAAGCGGCTAGCACCCCCGCCTACAACGAAGGCAAAGATGCCGGACTAATCTCAATCATCGCCCCCGCGCTGGTGCTGGCGGGTGAGCTCACAGGCTCGGCTCGTTCAGGCTTTTTCCAGCGCAAGGCCACCGATTTGACGCGCATCGCAGATGAGTTGCGTCTGTCGCGTCCGTTCGACCAGCGCCCGCAACGCGGTGTTTTAGAGCTGGGTCAAACGATTACCCGTGACTCGAGCGGGAAAGACCCGCAGTTCGTTGAGCCGGATGTGCGGATCATCGAGAAAGCCGGCGTCTTACCGGCAGGGTTTGACGCCCTCGAAGGCGAGTTTGCCGACAGCGGGGTGATCAAACCTGAATTTGCCTTCGTGGAAATCTCCCGTCGATGGTTTGGGGAAGAGGCCATGGGTGGCCTTTCGGTGCGCTCGGAAGGCGAGTTCCGGATTGGTAAGGGTACCGACCTCGACCTCGGTGCCGGAGGGCAATTGGACGTTCAGGCAGGACAAATCCGCATCGATGGCGAGATCACAGCCCCAGCCGGCGGCGTTAGCCTGTTGGCGCTGGATACCTCCGACCGTGCTGGCATTACCCAGAGTTCTGGCGAACTCAGTCTTGGGAAGACATCTCGCATTGACGTCAGTGCGCTGTTCACTAACGACTTTCCCTTGGTGGACTTAGCTAACCTGGATGCGCGCTTCCCGATTCTGCGGGATGCCGGCGTCATCACGCTGCGTTCAGAGGCGAAATCCAGTGAGCTTGGTGGACTGTTTACCGAGCGAGGTAGCGTCTTGCTTGCTAACGGTGGCGCAAGTGTTAGCGAGCGGGGGGTGGTTACCGGAGGCAAAGGCGGCACGATCTCGTTGAGCGTCGGGCCAGACTTCATTAACTCAGACAATATCTGGTTCCCAACCAACATCTCTGTACAAGGAAGCGCAAGCGCATTCGCGCTGGAAAGTGGTGGGACGCTATCGATCGAGGCGCCTGCAATTTGCATAGGCGCTGGTTGTGGTGCGCCAGTCTCATCCCGGCTTGATCTGGCCCCGAGCCTGTTCCAGAACAGTGGCTTCGCACGCTTCGAATTGACTGCTTCCGTGGGTGATTTGACGGTCCGGCGCAATACCCAACTGGCGCCCGTACAACTTAACTACCTGCCAGATCTCAATCTTCTCGAGCAGGATTCTGGCGCGCTTCTGTCCGAGGTGTCTGAGTTGGTGCGTCTCCCGGATTTCATGCGCAAACCTGTCGCCCTCGCGTTAACCGCGAAAGCGGGGGACCCCTCAGCCTTGTTCGATCGGGATAATTTCGGCAGCGCTGGTTTGCTAAACATTCAGGAAGGCGCCTCGCTGGTCGGCGATACCGGCGCCAAATTCTCGTTCAGCAGCGATACCCGGCTCTATATCGGCGGGGAGATCATCGTCCCGGCTGGAGAAATCTCGGCCAGATTAACCAACAAGATAACGGGCATCAGATTGGTCGAGTTCCTTCCCGCGCAAACGCTGTGGCTAGGCAGCAAGGCGGTGCTCAGTGTTGAAGGGACTGCGGTCACGCAAGATGACCCCTTGAACGGATTGTCGGGCAGCGTGCTCGACGCAGGGACCATTAATCTGACGGCGCAAAGCGGCTACGTCATGGGCGAGCGGGGCGCTCTGCTCGACGTTCACGGGACGAAAGCCTTGCTGGACATTACGGAAACCGGTGGGCTTTTCACCTCCCGCCAGCGGCGCGAGATCTATGGCGGCGCCGGCGCAATTAATGTGTCTGCCGCCGAAGGCATTTATTTCGAAGGCACTTTTAATGCAGACGGTGCGACTGCCCTTGCGCCCCGCGGCTCTCTCAGCATGGTGCTAGACGCCAACTCAAGAGGTGATGACTCAACGTTTACGCCCGAGGCGCTCGGCTTGCCGGTTGGCCCGCGCGTTATTCGCGTCGCTGGCAGCGGCGCGTCCACTCCGAAGGTATTGCCGGCATTTCGTGACGGTGTGCCCGACGCGCTAAACGGCGTGGGCATTGTTAACCAGCGGCAACTGGACGCTGCGGGTTTCGGCGATTTGCGGCTGGGTGCGCTGAACTTGTTTCGCCCAGGGAGTGCATTGGCAGCAAGTGCCATATCGCTGGACGACGGAGTCAGCCTGTCGGCAAGCCGCAGACTCTACCTGGAAGCTTCGGCCATTCAAGGAACAGGACGAACAAGCCTTTCAGCGCCCTATGTGTCGCTCGGAAATCCGGATGTCTCTTACGACGTCTTCGGCCAGCGCGTCGGAACGCTCTCGGCTGGCAGCGGCCGGTTACGGGTTGAGGCGGACCTAATTGATCTGGTCGGGAATTTTCAGCTCAACGGATGGCGGTCTACGGCATTTGTCAGCGACGGCGATATCCGGCTTCAAGGCGTGCAGGTGCTTGCCATTAAACCGGTTCCAACGTTCGGTGCCGGCAGCCTCACCAGCAGCGGCGACCTCTCGTTTACCTCGAACCAGCTTTATCCTGCGACGCTCACCCATTATTTGTTAAATGTCGTTGGTGGTCCCGACGCTGCTATCAGCTTTGCTCGAAAGGGCGGTAATGCCACAGATGTCTATTCTGTAGGCGGCGAACTGACGGTTCGCGCTCCCTTTATCCGCCATGAAGGGGTGCTGCGGGCCCCGATGGGGACGATCGCTCTGGAGGCCGGGCGCTCGCTCACGCTGGACAGTAACAGTCTCACGTCGACCTCACTGGAGGGCGTGACGGCGCCCTTCGGCAAGGTCGAACTTGGTAAAGACTGGGTTTACCAACTCTCCCAACAAACACGAATCCCCTCGCGTCTGGTCTTTACCGAGCAAACGAATCGAGCGGCCGATGTGTTTCCAAGTTCTCTGGTCAAGCTAGTTGGTCCTGATGTGTCCCTCCTGAAAGGGGCAGTAGTCGACCAATCTGGCGGTGGTGACCTTCTGGCCTACGAATTTCTGCCCGGATTGAACGGCAGCACGGATCCCCTCGCCGGCTCAGGCGTCTATGCGATATTGCCGCAACTCGGCTCGCCTTATGCGCCGTTTGATCCACAGGAGCAAAACGGCTTTGCGCTAAAACCCGGGGCAACCGTCAATATTCTCTCCGATGCCCGAGGCCTGTCGGCCGGACGTTATGCGTTGCTCCCTGCCCACTTCGCATTACTGCCCGGCGCCTACCTCGTGACCCCTAAAAGCAACTACCAAGACCTGGTTGCCGGCCAGACTCTTGATATCCCCACTAGCGGAACCATCGTTGCCGGCCGCTTCTCTTCGATGGGAGGGGTAGACGAACAGAGTCGCACCAGCGGTTTCCTTGTTCAAAATGCGTCTGATCTTGAAAATCTTGGCGCTTTTTCGCGGTCACTGGCGAGCAAATTCGAAGGCCTTGTCGGCCAGTCGCGCCCACAAGATGCCGGTGTGCTTCAGATCGCCGCATCTAACTCATTGAAGCTTGGCGGTAGCGTCGCGTCTCGGCCGGTGCTTGATGGCGTCGGTGCGCGCGCCGAGATTTCGGGTACCAACATTCGCGTAGTTCGCGAAGTTCGCGGCATATCACCGGCGAACACCTTGCAGCTCGACGCCGACGAACTCACGGCATTGGGTGCTCCGATTCTGGTTTTGGGCGGCACAACGCAGGGCACTCGAGACAGCAGAAGTCTCTCGGTCACGGCCGACACAGTGACAGTAGAGTCCGGCGCAAAGCTCTCCGGCACCGATATCATCCTGGCGGCAACGGACGTCGTTCAGTTGGCAGCAGGTAGCGCGGTAAGAGGAAACGTCGCCGGTACCGGGCTTTTCGGCGAACTCACCGTGAACGGTGATGGCGCATTGCTTAGAGTGAGCGCGGGTGACGATATCCAGCTGGTTCGCACGAGTGAGTCGGGTAACCAAGGGCGCGTCCTGTTAGACCGCGGCGCCTTGCTCTCCGCGAACAACTCTAGCTTGCTGGATGCCACGCTGGATGCCCAAATCAACGGCCAGCTGGATCTGTCCGGCTCGTTATCGTTGAGTTCCAGTCGGATTAGTCTCGGCCGACCGGCGCAGCGGGCTAATGGGGTAACCCTGTCCTTCCAAAGCCTTGGCGCATTGTCGATCGACACCCTCCGTCTTTCCGCCCGTCAAGGACTCGATGTTTACGGTGGCGGGACTGCACGTTTCACCAATCTCGAAATTGACGCGCCGGGCGTGGTTGGTTACGCCAATGTCGATGCGACAGCTTCACTGTTCGCCGATTCATCCTTAACGCTTGCGAATACGGCAGGTGCCGCCTACGTCTCGCCCAGCAATGGCGCGCTTCCCGGAACCGGAAACCTTCGGCTCAGCACCGCGCATCTAGATTTCGCATCGACCACTAACCAAGGGGATTTCAAGTTTAGTGGGTTCGACACAAACAAACTCACAGCCACTCAAGAAACAGTGGCAAGCGCCGCGTCTCATTTGGAAGTTGCAGGCCCGCTTACGCTCGACACGCCAATCCTGACCGTTGCCTCCGGCGCGCGACTGACATTGGCCGTCGATTCTGCCTTCAATCTTCTCAATAGCGCGGAGGTCAGAGAACCCACTAGCAGCGATCTGGGCGGTGCGATCCTCTTTGACGCGCAATCGGTCGTTCTCGGTAGCACCGTATACGCCCCTTCGGGTCAAGTCACTGTGCGAGCGAATGGCGCCGCTGCCAATGACGACATCCGCGTGACGGAAAATGGGAAAATCATCACGCGTGGCGCCGCAGTCAAATTCGGAACCGCCACAGCGACCGCGCCTGGCGGACTGGTGGCCCTTCAGTCTGCCCGCGGTGATGTCGTCATCGACGCCGGCGGCCTGATCGACGCGAGCGGTTCGGCGAATGGTGGTGATGCGGGCAGCATTGAACTCAGTGCCCGGGCTGGGAAAGTAACGTTCCCGCTTAGCGGAATCGAAGCGTCCGCCCGTTCTGGCTATCGCGGGGGGGCGATTTCGTTTGATGTGAAAACGTTCGCCACCCAGTCCTCGCTAGGCGAATTATTCACACAACTCAGCGCGTCCGGCTTCACTGACCACCTTGGCGCCCGGATTCGTGAGGGCAATGCGGATGCTCGCGCGGCAGGCGTTATTAAAGCCAAAGACATCGACATCTCACTTGATGCAGGCAGCCTGCTTGTCGGCCAAACACTAGACGCTACTGGAATCCAGGGCGGGACTATCTCCCTGTCGGCTCAAAACGGTATCCGGTTGAGCGACAGCGGTGCGCTCTACGCCAAAGGCACTCGTGGCGCTGGTGGTCGGGTGAGCCTTTCCTCTGGCACTGCTTCGGATGGGGCAGGCACGCCCGAAGGGCAGATCAATCTCGCGGCTGGCAGCCGGATTGACGTCGCCGGGTCCACTGGCGCGCGCGACGGCGAAGTGTTGCTGAGATTGCCGCAGGCTAGTGCGCTCACGCTGGCCGATGCCGACGCCGCTAATGACCGCCTCGTTCTCGACGGTCAAATTGCCGGCGCCCGTTCGATTTCGCTGGAAGGTTTTCGCGCCTACGACATGAACCTCATCGCCCCCGACGACGTGGTGGCCACCGCAGGAAACGCGCTTTACGACGACGCGGTTGCGTTCATGGCGCTCAGTGCTGCGATTGAATCAAACTTGAACGCCATTGGCGCGCAGACCGAGTTTCACGTCCGGCCCGGTGTTGAAATTCGAAGCGTCGGCGATACGCCGGCTCTGGCTGATGCCGATTTGAATCTGGATGCGATCTGGGATTTTTCAGCCTGGCGCTTCGGGACTGAACCCGGTTATCTGACACTCCGCGCTGCTGGAGACCTTACGCTCAGCGACATCATCTCCGACGGATTTCAGGGCACGTCTGACCTCGCGGCCAATTCCGGAGGCCGGTCCGTACGGTGCCCTGACCCATCTGCTTGTTTGGTTGATCGACCTGTCGATTTACCAATCCTTCTCGCCGACGAGTCTTGGTCTTACAGGCTGGTGGCGGGCGCCGATTTGAGCTCTGCCAACGTGATGGCAGTCCTCCCGGAATCCGAACTCACCCGAGGAGCCAGCACCGTCGGCAACTTGAACGTGATTGGCGGCACGCCAAGCGTGCCAAACCAGTCGGCCGGCTTGTTCGACCCGAAGTCAGAACGACCGATCCTGAATGCGGTTCGCACCGGCACCGGCTCCATTGAGATCAATGCGGCCAACAACCTGGTGCTTTCCGATCGTTCGGCGGTCATTTATACGGCCGGGAGAGATTCCCAGCTAGGCATCCTGCTAGGCGACAGTTCGCGCCGCACCACCCTTCAGGGTAATCCCTATCCTGACTTTGGGGGCGACATCAAAATCAACGCCGGCAAGTCTATCTACGGGGTAGACCCGAACTATGATTTCGGTTCATTCGACCCTCAGTCGGGACCCTTCCCGCGCCAGATGATCAACAGCTGGTTACTCCGGCAGGGCAACGTGAATCCGGTTGACGAAGACGGTGGCATTTCCCGTGCAACCGGATGGACCGTGGCTTATCAATGGTTTGAGCAGGGGGTTGCGGCTCTCGGAGGCGGAAACGTTGCCGTTGCTGCCGGCGAAAACTTGGTCGACCTGTCGTTATCGGTGGCGTCCATCGGCCGGCAAGAGGGCGGGGCGACCATGGACGTCAGCAAGGTGACCGTCACGGGCGGCGGCGCTATGGACGTCACGGTGGACGGAGACGTGCTGGGCGGTGTGTTCTATCTCGGTAAGGGCGCCGCGCGAATGAAAGTAGGAGGAGCCCTGGCCGCCTCGCACGCCGTGGCGCCGGGGACGGCCTCGCTTTTGTATCCGATCTTCGCGATCGGCGATGGCGCAATCGATGTGGTCTCAGGTCTTGATATCGATTTGGCGGCGGCCATCAATCCGACGATGACGCCGCAAGGTCCAGCCCAGTACGATTTCGTGTTCCCGACTCTCAACAGTCATTTCTTCACCTACGGAGACAACAGCGCGCTGAGTCTCACGAGCCTTAATGGCAACGTCAGCTTGCGCGACCCCAATGAAATTCGACAGGGAGCGTTTGAGAATCTAGGGGATTCTTATCCCGCCGAAGAAATCGCGATGCGAGTGTATCCCGCAACCTTGAATGTCGCCGCACTCAATGGCGCCGTCACCGTCGATGGGGCGGTGACGCTGTTCCCCTCGGCGCGCGGAAATATTGCATTGCTGGCGCAGAGCGATCTGTCGATCAACCAACCCTTGAGCCTGTCGGATGCGGACCCCAGCGCGCTGCCGAGTCCGACAAGACCGCTCTCACTTGCGGTTGATGGTGTATCGGTCGAGCTGGATCAACTGGTTAACCAGCTGACGCCTGGGCTCTATTCAAGTTTGAGCGCAATCCCGGTGCATTCGGGACATGACGCAGAGACGGCCAAATTCTTCGCTCTGACAGGAGACATCACGAGCGATGACCAAGATTTATTGTTTGTGTCGCGACCGGCCGAATTTTATGCGGGCAACGACATCAGCAATCTAATTACCATCATCGAGAACACCGAACCTGATGACGTAAGTCTCATCAGCGCCGGTCGCGATATTCGATTTTTCACGCCGCGATTGCCCAGTGACACGGTATTAGGTTCCGCGGGCGCCTTGAGCGATACCGGGAATTTTATTGAGGTTTGGGGGCCTGGCAGGTTGCTGGTCACGGCTGGGCGGGATGTCGATTTGGGTACCGCCGGCGGTCTGTTGTCCCAGGGAAATTCGAAGAATCTGGGTCTCAGTGGCGTGGGCGCCGCGATCAGTGTGTTCTCGGGCATGGGCCGGGAAGGTCTGAAGCTTGACGGTTTCATCACTGAATATGTGGCCCCGGATGTCGCTGCCACGCTCAAAGCGTTCGTGCCAGAGTTCGCTGCAGACGGGAAGTTAAACGCCTTTGTCGGTTTCTTCACCCAGTTGGCGCCGGCGACCCAGGAGTTGCTGATCGCTGAAGCGAAAGGCGGAATACCGTTAACCCCTAAGGCAAGTCGGCCCGATGAGAAATCGGTCGAGTCGCTTTTGCGGGAAAGGTCACCGGCTGAGCAGCAATTGCTGGCGGATTACCTGCGCCTGCTGACACCGGCAACTCGCAGCGAATTTGAGATGCAGGTTCGATCACCCGCGGCGCTGACTGCTTATCTGGATTTCCTGGAAGCGAACCCCTCGACACTGAGCGGTAGCGCTGATCAAGGCGCCCTCGGCAAGCGGTATAGCGAACACCTCTTGTTGCTGCCGACGGGACAACAGCTTGCCCCGGTACTCGATATCTTTTTCGATGAACTTCGGTTCACCGGGCGTGCGGCAGCGGCGACCAAGGACCCGGACTACGCCCGAGGCTATGACGCGGTCAAATCGCTACTGCCGGCCACTGAGTACAAAGGCAACGTCAACCTGTACTTCAGTCAAATCTTCACTATCAAAGGCGGCAACATCGACATCTTTGCGCCCGGGGGCGATATCAACGCAGGACTTGCGACACCGCCTGCCAGTTTTGGCATCAGCAAAGAAGCAAATCAGTTGGGGATCGTGACCGAAGGTACCGGCGATGTTCGTGTCTATCTGAAGGGCGATCTCAACGTTAACGAATCTCGCGTCTTTGCGGCCGACGGCGGCGATATCTTCGCCTGGTCAAACTTTGGCGACATCGACGCTGGCCGCGGCGCGCGCAGTGCAATCTCGGTGCCCGCGAACGGCTACCAGTTTGATGACGACGGCAAGGTGACGGTCTCGGTGCCGCCACCGATTCAGGGCAGTGGCATCCGGGCCCTGACGACGACTGTTGGCCGGACTTTCGGTAACGTAGACCTCGTCACCCCCCGAGGCGTTGTGAACGCAGGCGAGGCGGGTATCGAGAGCGCCGGCAACATCACCATCGCCGCGGTCGAAGTCCTTGGCTCCGAGAACATCAAGGCCGGTGGCGACACAGTGGGTGTGCCCGTGTCTTCAATCGGTTCGATTGGCGCTAGCGTTGGTGGAGCAGGTAACGCCGCCAACGCGGCCTCCCAGTCCGCTGCTAATGCAGCGAGTGGTGCTGGCGATCGCGGCGCGAATGCAACGCCTATGGATGCGCCTTCCGTGAGGGTCATTACTGTAGAATTCCTCGGGTTCGGCGCGTGAACGGGAGTGTCTTTTTGAATCGTAAATTTCTACCTGATACCCGCCGGACAGTGGGGGTGTTCTTCGCGCTTGCTGTTTCCTCGGCCACGCTGGCCATGGCGCCCGTCGTGGGTTGGGCGGAACCAGCCCCAGCGCTCAGTGCAGACGAGTCCAAGGAATACTTTGATGTCTGGGAATATCAGGTAGAAGGCAACAGTCTCCTACCGACGGAAGATATCGAGCGCGCGGTTTACGGTCATCTCGGGGAGCACAAATCGATTGATGACGTGACAGCCGCTCAGCAACAACTTGAAGCGCTATACCATTCCCGTGGTTATGGCACGGTGCTGGTGGACATTCCGGAGCAAGACGTGGTTGGTGGCGTGATTCGCCTGAAAATCACCGAAGCCACGGTTGGCAAAGTGACGGTTACCGGTTCGCGCTATTTTTCACTGGGCAAGATAAAGGCCGCCGTGCCGTCTTTAGGCGTGGGGCAAGCGCCGCACTTGCCGACCGTTCAAAAGGAACTCGCTGCACTCGGGAATGTTTCGCGCGACCGCGCGATCACGCCGGTCCTGAAGCCCGGCAAAACCCCCGGCAAGCTCGAGGTTGAACTCAAGGTCAAAGATGAATTGCCACTCCACGGCAGCATTGCGGTCGACGATCGCTTCAGCGCAGATACGACCCGAACGCGAATCAGCACCAGTGTGAGCTACGACAACCTGTGGCAGCGCGGTCACAGCATTGGAGCGTCGTACCTGTTCTCGCCGGAGAATCCGGATGAAGTAGAAGTGCTATCCGCCAACTATCTGTGGCGCTTTCAGAATATTGATCATCTGCTGTCGCTGTATGCGGTTCGTTCCAACAGCAACATCGCGACCGTGGGCACCTTGGGAGTACTTGGCAACGGGACCATTGCAGGCTTGCGCTATACCGTCCCCCTCAGGGCACTCGGCACCTATTTTCATAGCGTGACGGTTGGGCTCGACTACAAAGATTTTGGCGAATCGATTGGTTTGCAAGGCAACGACACGATTAATACGCCGATCTCGTACTCGAAGTTTAGCGCGGCCTACAGCGGCACCCTGTACGGCAAGGAGTCGGTGAGCCACTACGACCTCAGCCTGCAATTCGGGATCAGGGGCTTGGGAAACACCGCCAAACAGTTTGAGAGCAAGCGCTTTCGTGCCATCCCGGATTTCGCGTTCTTGCATCTGAGTTTTGACCGGGAGCAGCCCCTTTGGAAGGGGGTTCGAATCTTCGGTCGCCTTGAAGGGCAAGCATCGAACTCGCCCCTTATCAGCAACGAGTCGTACGCAGCGGGCGGCGTGGCGAATGTGAGGGGATATCTCGAATCCGAAAAGCAGGGCGATGACGCACTGAGTTCGACGCTGGAACTTCGCTATCCAGAGTTACGGCCAGCCA
>CAMCQE010000070.1 GCA_945876945.1 Klebsiella pneumoniae | reverse complement strand
GCAGGCGCAGGCGCGGCAAATGGGCGACGAGGTGCGGGCGATGTGTACTGATGGGCTGCGCGAAGACGCACAGAATCTGGCCCTGACCCACGCCCGCACGCTCGTGAACTCATCGGAGATTCAGAAGCTGCAGGACTGCGGCAGCTCGCTTTCGGCGCTGGTGGATGCGCTGCCGTTTCTGGCCGCCACCCAGGCCAAAGACCTGAACGTCTGTGACCTCGATTTTTGAGCCACGCGCCGGCGCGTGATGAACGAGCAGCTGCAGTTTGACTTACGTTCGCCCGCGCCCGCGATTGAAATTCGGCGGAGCGCTCGGCGCACCGTCAGCATCGAAGTACATCCCGACCTGCGGGTCATCCTGCGCGCCCCGCTGCGTTGCCCGGAGTCGGTCATTCAGCAGTTCCTCGCCAGCCGTCGCGAGTGGATTGCCCGGCAGCTTTCGCATTTCCAGACCCGGGTGCCGCGCCCGAGACTAGAGCCCGCCAATACCGCGCAGCGCCACTGCCGTCTTGGGCAATCGTTTGAACTGCGTCTCGTGCCCGAGTCGCCGAGCGGACTGCGTTTTGACGCCGGCGTGCTCGAGCTCCGCGGCCGCCACGCCAGAGACGATGCGGCCGTTGGTCGCGCCTTGCTTGACTGGTATCGCAGCGAAGCCCGGCAGCTGTTTGAGCGCCTGGTTGACCAGTGGCACGGGCATCCGCGCTTTCAGCGCTATCCCCGGCCCCCGCTCAAAATCCGCGCGATGCGGTCCCGCTGGGGCAGTCTCTCGCCGCGTACCGGCATGACGCTGAATCTTTTACTGATCCACGCGCCGCTGGCCGCCATTGAATACGTGGTGGTGCATGAGCTTTGTCATTTGCGCTACAGCGGCCACGGCAAAGGGTTTTATGGCCTGCTTGAAGGCGTAATGCCGGATTGGCGGGCGCGGAAAACCTTATTGGAGGCGAGTGTGCGGTGAGTGGCGCCGCGCGCGATCACCGCGACCGGTCGGCGATTACTGAAAGCGCGGCATGACTTTGGTGGCGAAGAGTTCCAGTGAATTCAGCACCTGCCCCCGGTCGTGGATCCCCTGCGGCACAATCAGAAAGCACTCGTTGAGGGGCACCGCCTTCGCGGCGGCTTCAATCTGGCGCGAGAGGGTGTCGGGCGAGCCAAACATCATGTTGACCGCGCCCTGACCAAACGGTGCCGCCCACTGGTCCCAGAACCAGCGCATATCTTCCGCCAGCGCTTCGGCCTCGGCGTCGGTTTTGGCGCAGATCATCAGCCCGCCCCAGGCCGCTTCGTCCCCGGGCGCCGGCGTATAGCCGAACTTGCCTGCTTCATCGCGATAGGCCTCCCATAGCAGGCGGCAGAACTCGAGGTCGGACGACATCACAATCGGCTTCCCCCGGTATTTGGCCCAGAACCGCGCGGTGCGCAGCGAGGCCGAAAAGCCGCCATAGAGCGGCGGATGCGGGGTCTGGAACGGACGGGGCGCGATCCCGATTTCCGAGATGCGCATATCTGCCGCCACGCCGCGCCCGTACGCGGTGTACACGCCGTGCGGATGCGGATTCACAAAATTCGGCGGTGGGAACTGAAAGAACTGGCCCTGATGGCTGAAGGTGTCCTGGGTCAGCGCCTTCATCACGACTTCCACAAACTCGGTGAAGTAATCCCGGTTGTACTGGTCTTCGGCCTCGTTTTTATTCCACGGACCCACCGGGCTGATGTCCGGGCGAATCTTGAAGTTCTCGACCCAGCGCGACTGGTAACCCCGCACCATGCCCACACCGAAGCGGCCTTGCAGCATGTGGTCCATGGTGGCGATGGATTCCGCCGTGCGCAGCGGATTGTGGGCGGTGGACACAAACCCGCAGGTAATCACCCGCAGGCGCTTGCTGTGCTGGCCTACCCACATGCCCATCAGGGTGGGTTCGTTGGAGGCCTCGAAGCCTTCTATCTGCAGATGGTGCTCGGGATGGCCCCATCCGGCGTAGCCCGCTTCGTCGGCAAACGTTACGTAATTGGCAATTTCGCTCAGCATGCGCTGGAACAGGACCGGGTCTTTACCGGCCATGCCGCGGGTCAATTCGCTGCGACGGCCCAGAGTGCTATAGACGAACGGATTGAAACGAATCACGCGGGTTCTCCGATTAGGGCGTGGCTTGCCGTATTCTCCACCGTTCTTCAGCCGCTTGGACACTGCCCGCCTTGAAAACCTCTCAACCAGAATTTGATGTGGCGGTAGTGGGCGGTGGCCCGGCCGGCTTGATGGCGGCCGACGCCGCGGCGGCGGCCGGTGCGAAAGTTGCCGTGTTCGACGCCATGCCCTCGGTCGGCCGCAAGTTTTTGCTGGCAGGCAAAGGCGGCCTTAATTTAACGCACAGCGAAGCCTTGCCGGCATTTCTCGGACGCTTCGAGGCCGCGCAAGCCGCGCTCGAACCGCTCATCAACGACTATCCGCCGGCCCACCTCCAGGCCTTTGCGCAAAGCCTGGGTGTCGACACTTTTGTGGGCAGTTCGGGGCGCGTCTTTCCGCAAGATATGAAGTCCGCGCCGATGCTCCGGCGCTGGCTGCAGCGCTTGCGGGCGCAGGGCGTCCGTTTTTTTGTGCGTCATCGCTGGCTCGGCTTTGAGAAGAACGCGCTGCAATTTGCCCACGGCGACGCCATCACGCAGGTGGTGGCGCGTGCGACCGTGCTCGCGCTGGGTGGGGCGAGTTGGCCGCAACTCGGCAGCGACGGACGTTGGGTTGAGACGCTAACGGCAGTCGGCGTGCCCGTAACGCCGCTGGCGCCCGCCAACTGCGGCTTCGAATGCGCGTGGAGCGAGTTCTTTAAAACGCACTTTGCAGGCGAGCCCCTGAAGGCGGTGGCGGCGCGCTGCAAGGGGGATGAGTCCATGCCCAAACCGCGCCGGGGTGAATTCGTCGTGACCGAGTCGGGCGTGGAAGGCTCGCTGGTGTATGCCTTGTCGAGTCGGCTGCGCCGGGCGCTGCAGGCGCGCGGGGTGGCAACCCTGGAACTCGACCTGCTGCCCGACACGGATCTCGCCGCGCTGAATCGGGCTTTGGCCATTCAGGCCGGCAAGCGCACGGTTGCCGAACAACTGCGACGCGGGGCCGCGATTACCGGCGTCAAAGCGGCGTTGCTGCGAGAGGTGTTACCGAAAGCAACGCTCGCGAATCCGGCGCTACTGGCCGCGGCGATCAAAGCCCTGCCGGTCACCCTCCACGCCACCCGGCCGATTGCCGAAGCGATTAGCACGGCCGGCGGCGTGGCGTTTACCGGTCTGGACGAGCAGCTGATGCTCAGCGGCCATCCAGGGATATTTTGTGCCGGCGAGATGCTGGACTGGGAGGCGCCGACCGGCGGCTACTTGTTGTCTGCCTGTTTTGCGACCGGACAGCGCGCGGGCGCCGCCGCCGCCGTCTGGGCGGCAAAAGCCGCGCCGAAAAAGCGCGCACGCAAAGCCAAACCACCTGCCGGTGGCAATGACAGCACTGATTTGGCACCTTAGCGCCCCGGCTATCACAACCCCGAACACCAACAGGAGCTTCCGCATGCAATTCGGCAAATACGGCGTCTTTACCTTCACCGACATCATGAACGCTGCCCAACTGGCGGAACTCGCCGGCCGGGTCGAATCTTTGGGCTATTCCACGCTGTGGTATCCGGAAGCCTTCAACTACGAAACCTTCGCGCTGGGTGGCTATTTGCTGAGCCACAGCAAGAATCTGGTGGTGGCGAGCGGTATCGCCAACATCTACGCCCGCGACCCGTCCGCTTCGGTGATGGGCCACAACAGCCTTAACGATCTTTACGGCGGCCGCTTTGTGCTGGGGCTGGGCGTGTCGCACGCGCCGTTGGTGTCGGATCTGCGCGGTCATGAATACCGTCAGCCGGTGAAGACCATGCGCAACTATCTCGACGCGATGGATGCCAGCTGGAAAGCGCTGGGCCGCGACAGCACCGCCAAGCAGGTGGTGCTGGCCGCGCTGGGGCCGAACATGTCGAAGCTTTCTGCCGACCGCACGCTGGGCGCGTTCCCTTACAACATCACCCCGCCGCAGGCCAAGCTCTCCCGCGAGTCCATGGGCGGCAAGGGCGCGGTAATTTGCGAACAGAAAGTCTGCCTCACGACCGATCCGGTCGCCGCCCGCGCCGCCGCGCGTGCCGCGCTGGGGCCGTATCTGCCGCTGCCGAACTACTACAACAACTGGTATCGCCTGGGCTTCACCGAAGCCGACCACCAGAACGGCGGCAGCGATCGGCTGATGGACGCCATGGTGCTGTGGGGCGACGCGGCCACCATCAAGGCCAAGTTGAACGAGTACTTCGAACACGGCGCCGATCAGGTGGTGATTCAGCCGATTCGCCCCGATGGCCAGCCGGGTCCGGATTGGGCCGCGCTGGAAGCGCTCGCGCCATAAGGCGGGCGCCATGCTCACCGCCGCGACACCCGGCGGTGAGTCCTCAACAACAGGACGTTGTGATGAACCTGGCTGGACGTCAGCACATTAAAAGTAGGGGAGGGAATCGTGTTTGATCTGGAAAGACTGCAGTCGCTGGCCGACATCACGCGCGAACAGGCGCGTTTGCGCCCCGCTGCCACGGCGCTGGTGTTCGAAGGGCGCGAAACGCGCTTCGATGAACTTGACGCCCGCGCCAGTCAGGTAGCAAAAGGGCTCATCGCCTTTGGGCTGAAGCCCGATTCGCGGCTCGCCTATCTCGGCAAAAACTCCGACCGCTTCTACGAACTCCTCTTCGGCGCCTTCAAGGCCGGCGTGGTAACCGTAAGCGCCAACTGGCGTCTGGCGTTGCCGGAGCTGGTCTACATCATCAATGACGCGCGTTGCGAGACGCTGTTCGTGGGCGCCGAGTACTACGGTCTGATTGATGAACTCCGCGCGCAGTGCCCGAGTCTGCGCGCGGTGGTGGGGATGGACGGTGGTGCCGGGCAGTGGCCGGCCTTCGACGATTGGCGCGGGGCCTTTGCGCCGGTCGATCCCAAGTTGCCGATTGCCCTCGACGCCGACGTCATCCAGCTCTACACCAGCGGCACGACGGGTCATCCCAAAGGCGTGCAGCTGTCGACCGCCAATTACTTCGCATTCTTCGAATCCGCTGCGGCAGCCGAATGGGCCGACTTTGAGGCGGGAGAGGTCGCGCTAGCCTGCATGCCGGTCTTCCATGTGGCCGGCGTGAACATGGGCGTGATTGCGGTGGCCCAGGGCTGTACCGCCGTCATCATGAAGGAAGTCGACCCCGCCCAAATTCTCGACCTCATCCCGCGCTATGGCGTTAACAATGCCTTCTTCGTGCCGGCGGTGATGCTGTTCATGCTCCAGCATCCAAAGGTCAAGGAGACCGATTTTTCGTCCTTGCGCCGTCTGTATTACGGCGCATCGCCCATTGCCGAAGATCTGCTCGTGCAGGCCCGCGCGGTGTTTGGCTGTCAGTTTTTCCAGCTGTACGGGCTGACCGAAACGGTGGGCGCGGCGACCTGTCTGCCCGACGCCGCCCACGATCCGGCGCTCGGCAAACTCCGCGCCTGCGGGGTGCCATATCCCGGCATTGAAATCCGGGTGGTGGACGAGCAGGGCGCCGACGTGCCCGCCGGCAGCGTGGGCGAAGTCGTGATTCGCTCGGGCGTGGTCATGAAAGGCTACTGGGGCCGGGCGGAAGCGACCGCCGAGGCCATACGGGACGGCTGGTTTTATACCGGCGACGCGGGCTATCTGGACGCCGAAGGCTATCTCTTCATCCATGACCGCGTGAAAGACATGATTGTCTCCGGCAGCGAGAACATTTATCCGGCCGAAGTCGAAAACGCGGTGTTCGGGCACCCGGCGGTGGCGGATGTGGCGGTCATCGGCGTGCCGGACGAGAAGTGGGGCGAAGCGGTGAAAGCCATTGTGGTGGTGAAGCCCGGCGAGTCGCTGGCGGTCGAAGACCTCATTGCCTTCGCCCGCACGCGCATTGCTGGCTACAAGGTGCCGAAGTCGGTCGATTTCGTGAGCGCGCTGCCGCGCAATCCGTCGGGCAAGGTGCTGCGGCGTGAACTGCGCGAACCGTACTGGAAAGATCGCGACCGACGCGTGAACTAAGGCGTCCGCGCCGCACACGATGAATTCCCTACCGCCGCGCGCACTGGCGATGCTGGTCGCGCTCACTTTTATCTGGGGCTGTAACTGGCCCCTTTTCCCGCTCGCCATGCACGAACTGTCGGTGTGGACCTTCCGCGCGGTGTCGCTCTCCGGCGGCGGGCTGTTGCTGTTAACGGTTGCCCGCTTGCGCGGCATTCCGCTCGGGGTGCCGCGTGCCCATTGGGGCATGCTGCTGGCCGCCGCCGTGTGTTACCTCGCGGTGTGGAATGTGGCCAGCGGCTTTTCCGCGATCACCATTCCGTCCGGCCAATCGGCGGTGCTCGGATTCACCATGCCGCTGTGGGTGGCGGTGCTCTCGGCGGTCTTCCTCGGCGAGCGACTGCAGGCGAGAAATTTGCTCGCGCTGGCGCTGGGTGCCGCCGGGGTGCTGCTGCTCCTGTTACCCGGTTTGCAGGCCTATGCCAACGCGCCGTTTGGCTTTGCCGCCGGCATCCTGGCAGGCCTGGGCTGGGCGGGCGGCACGGTCATGTTGAAAAGACACCCGATCCCGGTGCCGCCAATTGTCTCCACCGGCTGGCAGCTCTTGCTGTCGTCGGTTCCGGTTGGCGTGCTGGCCGTCGCGCTGCACGCGGGGCCGGTGTTCCTGCCCTCTACGCCCACGGTGGTGGTGGTGAGTTACATCACCATGGTGCCGATGGCGGTGGGTAATCTCTGGTGGTTCTCGATCGCCGGCCAGCTCCCGGCCAATGTGGCCGGACTGTCGGTGATTATGGTGCCGGTGGTGGCGATGATTTCCGGTGCGCTAATGCGCGGTGAGCCGCTGGGGCCACCGCAAGTGGCGGCGATGGCCTGTTGTATGGGCGCGTTGGCGCTGACGATCCTCAAACCCAAGCCCGCCAGCGCCGGCTGACTAGCGGCCCTTGAACACCGGCTTGCGCTTTTCGGCGAAGGCCAGCATCGCCTCTTTGGAATCGTCGTATTTGCTCAGTTCGGCGGTCATGTTCTGCTCGAAGCGGTAGCCGTCGCGCAGGCTCATTTCTTCAATCGTGTTCAGCGCGTGCTTGGCCAGACCAATCGCGATCGGGCTCTTGCTGGCGATTTCCCGGGCCAGATTCATGGCGGTCGGGATGAGGTCTGCTTGCGGCACGCAGGCTTCCACCACGCCCAGTCGATACAGCTCCGCGCCGGTCACGCGCATGCCGGTCAGCATCATGCGGCGAATGCGGGAGTGGCTGAACAAACGCATCGCGTGGCGGCCGCCACCGAGCAGGCCCACATCAATTTCCGGCAGGCCGAGCGAGCCCTCTTCCGCCGCAACGAGGATGTCGCAGGCGGCGGCGAGCGCCAGACCCGCGCCGAGTGCCGGGCCGTTGATGGCCGCAATGACCGGCTTGCGGCATTCGGTGATCGAATGAAAACACTCGCGGACGCGACGGTTGTGCTGCCAGATATCGCCCGCCGGGCGCTCTACACCGGCGCGGCCCCGGATGTCGGCACCGGCGGAAAAGCATTTGCCAGCGCCGGTGATCACCGCCACGCGCACCTCGACCATGTCGCTGATGCGGTCAAAAATCAGCGCCGCTTCTTCGTGGAAGACTTTGCCCTGCGCGTTAACCGGCGGGTTGTTCATGGTGACGAGCGCGATGTGCTCGCTGATTTCAACGGTGAATTGCGTGAGGTCGGCAAAGGCGGTCATGAGGTCTCCCCGGACGGTTTTTGTGCTTGTGATGGCAGGCGCACGTGAACGATGTGGCCGGCGTCAGCTGGCGCCGTGTCCAGCTCGGTCGCGTGCAGCGTGGTGGCGTCACGGCGGGCGTAGTCCCGAATCGCCGCTGGCACGCCTGAATCGTAGACGAGGTAGTCGGCGTCTCCCAGCAGGGCCAGCGCCCGCAGGGTGAGGTCAGCCGGATCGGAACTGCTGAGCTCGATGATTGACTCACGCCGGGACAGCCGCTCGCCGAGGTCTTCGCTCAGCAAGCGCGCAAAGGCTTGCAGCGCCTGCGCTTCGTCGTTCATCAGCAGCGCCGGCACTTCGCTCACCAGAAAGTGCTGCCAGAAGCGGCGTCGGCTGCGGGGTGTGGGATGCGCCGCTTTCACCGCGTCGCGCTGCTCGCCCATGAACGCCGTGAGCCTGGCGTAATGTCTGGGGAGCAGGGATTCGATGCGCTCCCGCACGCGAGTCGCCAGCACCGGCGCCGCGCCGCCGGTCGAGATGCTGACGATGAGCGGCGAGCGGTCAACGATCGCCGGCACAATGAACGTACACAGGGCCGGCGCGTCCACCACGTTCACCGGGATCCCCAGCGCCTTGCAGGCCGCAGCCACTTCGGCGTTCACGCTGAGGTCGTCGGTGGCGGCGATGACCAGACGCTGGCCTTCCAGATGCGAGGGATCAAAACGGGCTTCGAGGTAGGTGAAATCACGGCATTCGCGCAGTTCCGGACCGAGTTCGGGCGCCACCACCGTGATCTGTCCGCCAACCCGCTGGAGTAACGCCAGCTTACGGGCCGCCACTTCGCCGCCGCCCACCAGCAAACAGGGCAGGGCTTGGGCGTCGAGATAAACAGGCAGGTAGCGCATGCGGCTTATTCGCGGCGGAGTTGTGAAACGTCGAAGCCCTGCGCCTTCGCGGTCGCGACTAGCGCGGCATAGCGCGCGTCATCGAGCGTGGGCGTGCGCGCCAGGATCCACAGATACCGACGATCTGGTGAGCCCACCAGCGCGGCGTCGTAATGCCCCAGGGTTTGAATCACCCAGTAGTCGCCCCACACCAAAGGCAGGAACGACAGCCATGCCGGCGCGAAGCGCACCTGCAGGATGGCCGGATTATCCGGATGTTCGCGATGCGGCCGGGCGACGCCAATCGCCTCCGTATGGCCGTCTTTGGTGCGGCAGCGGTTGGTCACCTCGATGCGCTGGTCGGGCAGCGCGCGGTAATCGGCGGAGGTGTTGCCCACACATTGGGCCTGAAACTGGTTGGGGATGAGCGCGATTTGATACCAGCGCCCCAGATAGGCGACGCGGTCGAAGTGCGGCGCGGTGGTGAGCGGCGTGGCGGCCTCCGCGGGCGGACAAGCAAGCCCACTGAGGACCAGCGCACAAAACGCTAAGGCGGCGATATCGCGATTCATCGTCGCACCATACCATGCGCTCTTCGCTTCCCGGGACTGCCCATGACGCTTGAACTCGGCCTGCTGGCGCTGGCAGGTTTCTTCGCTGGTTTTGTCGATGCGGTGGCCGGTGGTGGCGGCTTATTGCAACTGCCCGCGCTGTTTGCGGCCTATCCCGAGACGCACGCGGCCACGCTGTTTGGCACCAACAAGGCGGCGTCCGTCTGGGGCACCGCGGTGGCGGCGCGGCAATACGGGCGACGGGTGGCCTTGCCCTGGGCCTGCTTGAAAGGCGCGCTACCGATGGCCTTGCTCGGCGCCTGGGGCGGCGCGAAAGCGGTCAGTCTGTTGCCGGCAGCGGCGTTGCGTCCGGCGGTACTGGTGGCGCTGATAGGCGTTGGGCTTTACACCTTACGGCGGCGGGAACTGGGTCTCGCGCATGCGCCGCGCCTCGGGGCAACCCAGGAACTAAAGGCCGGCGCCGCGCTGGGACTGGGGCTTGGGTTCTACGACGGCATTTTTGGTCCGGGCACAGGGACCTTTCTGGTCTTCATGTTGGTGCGCAACTTTGGCTACGACTTCCTGCACGCCTCGGCGGCGGCGAAGTTGATTAACGTCGCGACCAACCTTGCGGCGCTCGCGTTTTTCATCCCGGCGGGCCATTGGTTGGGGCAGGCGGCCGTGGTACTCGCGGTGAGTAATGTGGCGGGGTCGGTGCTGGGCAGTCGGGCTGCCCTGAGAGGCGGGGCGCGCTTTGTCCGCCTCTTGTTTCTGTTGGTGATTACCCTGCTACTGGTCAAAATGGCCTTCGACGTATGGCATGAGCGCACAGGGTTTGGGCTTTTTCTCTAAGGAAATGACATGACCACAACCTCCGATCCCGTTAAAGCGCTGGTCGCCATTTTCGACGGCGACGAGACAGCGCGCTGGAATTTCCCGGAAGCCGTGCGGAGTTCTATCAACGCGCCGGCCGGCATTGGGCGGGCGGTGACGCTGAGCTACAGCTTTCCCACCTCGACACCTGCGTATGACCCAGACCCGACTTTTCAGGCGTTCAACACGGTGCAGCAAGCGGCGACCCGCGCTGTGCTTGCCGCATTTTCTGCAGTGGCGAAAGTCAGCTTCACCGAGGTGGCATCCGGCACCGGGCAGCTCATTTATGGCTTTACCGATCAAGATCCTCGCACCGGCGGGTTTGCCTACTTGCCGAACTATCACTATTCCTTCGAAGGCACCACGATTAAGAGCGTGACCGAGAGCAATGTTGCCGGCGATGTCTGGATCAACGGCAGGGTGTATGCGCTGAGCGACTTCACGCCCGGCTCCGAGGAGTACGTGACCCTGCTCCACGAAACGGGGCATGCGCTGGGCTTGAAGCATCCATTTGAGCAATTCAGTTCTGGCGGCTTCACACTCACGCCCGCGCTGGATAACGAAGCCCACACGGTGATGTCCTACACCAGCGCGCCTGATGCCAACATTGTGCGCGTCAGCGGCACCGAGCAGTCCTACAGCTACACCTTCTACGCGCTGAGTCCCGACACCCTGATGCCCTTTGATATCGTGGCGCTGCAGTACCTGTATGGCGCGAACACCCGCTATCGCGCGGGCAACGATACCTACTCCTGGGCGGCGGGCGATGAGTTGCTGGAGACAATCTGGGACGGCGGCGGCGTGGACACCATCAACTGCGCTAACCAAACCCTGGCGTGCGTGATTAATCTCAACGCGGGCAGCTTCAGTTCCATTGGCCTGCGCCAGACCGACGCGCAAAAACTCGCCGCGCTTGATCTGCCTCCCTGGTTCGATCCGAGCTTGATTCCAGACCTCTACGACGGGAGCAACAATCTCGCGATCGCCTACGGCTGCAACATCGAGAACGCGACCGGCGGCAGCGGCAACGATCGCATCACCGGCAACGCCTTGGCCAACGTGCTGGCTGGTGGCGGGGGCAATGACACCTTGAACGGTGGTTTGGGCAACGATATCTACACGCTGACCAACAGCGGTGACGTCGTCATCGAAGCGATCGGCGCCGGCACCGATCAAATCAACAGCAGCGTGACCTGTACGCTGGCGATTAACGTGGAAAACGGCCGCGCGCTGGCGAGTGGCGCGATGAACCTGACCGGCAACAGCCTTGCCAATACGCTCTACGCCGGTACGGGCAACAACGTCATCAATGGCAGCACCGGCACGGATACGGCGAGTTATCTGTATGCGACGGCGGGAGTAACGCTCTCGCTGGCGGTGTCGGGCGCACAAGCCAGCGGCGGTTCGGGCTCGGACACCCTGACCGCTATCGAAAATCTCAGCGGCAGCAATTTTGCCGATCGCCTCACGGGCTCCAGCCTCGCCAATGTGCTCAGGGGCGGCAGTGGGGCCGACACCCTCAGCGGCGGCGCGGGTAACGATTTGCTGGTGGGCGGCGCGGGCGCGGACAAACTCGCGGGCGGTAGCGGCCTTGATGTGTTCCGGTTCGATGTGGCCTTGAGCGCGAGCAGCAATCTGGATGTTGTCAGCGACTTCAGCGTGGCAAACGACAGCTTTCAGTTGGAGAACGGCATCTTCACCGCCCTGCGAGGTACCGGCACTCTGGCGTCGACGATGTTCAGGGCGGGCGCCGGCATTAGCACCGCGGCCGATTCAAATGACCATGTGATCTACAACAAGACGACCGGCGCCCTGTTCTACGACGCCGACGGTAGCGGTGCTACGCCCGCGGTGCAGTTTGCAAAATTGAGCGCGGGGCTGGCGCTCACGCATGCGGACTTTTTGCTGACCTGATGCGACTTCGAGCGGGCGAGACCTCCAGGCCTCGCCCGCGCTTGCCGGATTTATTGGCCTAGCGTATCCACGCAGCTTTGAGCGACCACGCCATCTTGCTGCGCGCTCCCGCCAGAGGTACCGACCGCGCCAATGACCTTACCGTCTTTCACCAGCGGCAGGCCGCCTTCAATCGGCAGCGCATCTGGTAATTTCAGCAGCCGCAGCGCGCTGCCGCCCTGGGCGATCATGTCTTCAAACACTTTGGTGGAACGGCGAAAAGCCACGGCCGTGTAGGCCTTCTGGCGCGCGGGTTCGACCGAGCCGAATTGCGCGTTGTCCATCCGTTCGGTCAGCACGATGTGACCGCCGGCGTCGAGCACGGTCACCACCATGAACCAGCCGTTGGCAGTGGCCGTCTGGACGGCGGCCTTGACGCAGGCGCGGGCGGTCTCCAGCGAGACCGGCGCGCCGTAGGGCAGAGGAGGCTTGGACGCCGCAGCGGGCGCTGCCGTCTCGGCAGCCCCCACCGCTTGCGCCAGCACGAGACCGAGCGTTGCTCCCAGCAGAGTTTTCATCATCGTGACCTCAGGGTTTCGGATTGCGGAAGTCGGGCTTGCGCTTTTCCATCAGCGCCTTCACACCTTCCTTCGATTCATCGCTGGCGTAGTACAGCTTGAGCGCCTGAAAGCCCATCGCGCCGATGCCGTAGATGTTGTCGGAATCCGCGTTGAAAGAGCGCTTGGCGATCGACAGGGCGGTCGGGCTGCGGTCCAGCAGTTCATCGCACCAGGCGCGCACTTCTGCATCCAGATCAGCCATCGGCACGACCTTGTTGATGAGGCCCATGGCCAGCGCATCGGCGGCCGTGTAGCGACGGCACATGAACCAGATTTCGCGGGCCTTCTTCTCGCCCACCACGCGGGACAGCAGCGCGGTGCCAAAGCCCGGATCGACCGAACCCATTTTCGGCCCCACCTGACCAAAAATCGCGGTGTCCGCCGCAATCGCCAGATCGCACAGCGTGACCAGCACGTTGCCGCCGCCGATGGCGTAGCCGTTAACGCGCGCAATCACGGGCTTCGGGGCGTTGCGAATGATGGCGTGCAGATCTTCGACCGGCATGCCGATGAGCCCGCGGCCGTCGTAGTTACCGTCGTGGGTGGACTGGTCGCCACCGGTGCAGAAGCCGCGCTCGCCCACGCCGGTCAGCACGATCACGCCAATGCTGTCGTCCCACGCGGCGCGGTTGAAGGCGTGCACCATGTCTTCAACGGTGCGACCGCGGAAGGCGTTCAGTTTATCCGGACGGTTGATGGCGATCGTCGCGACGCCGCGATCGACGGTGTAGAGAATGTCTGTGTAGTCGGTCATGAGTGCTGCTCCCTTTGGATTGTTATCTTTGCTTTGATCAGTTCATGGTCAAACCACCGGAGACGCTGATGGTCTGGCCGGTGATGAAGTTGGCGTCGTCGCTGGTGAGCATGGCCACCATGCCGGCGAGGTCTTCGGGTTGGCCGAGGCGCTTCAGCGGAATCGCGCCTTTGAGACCTTCCAGCAGGCGCTGGCCATAGTCGCCTTCACCTGCCAGCGATTGCAGCAGTGGGGTGTCGGTGGGGCCGGGGCACACGCAGTTCACACGCACGTTCTTGCGCGCGACTTCGCGGGCCAGGGTTTTGGTGAACGCGATGATGCCGCCCTTGCAGGCCGAATACACCGCTTCGCCCGAAGAACCGACCCGGCCCGCGTCGGACGCAATATTGACGACCTTGCCGTCGCCCGCTTTCACCATGTGTTTGACCACACAGTGGGTGAGATTGAGCGGGCCGTTGAGATTGATGCTGATGACCTTCGCCCAGAAGTCGGGCGTGGTATCCAGAAACGGCGAGGGCAGATCCCAGCCGGCGTTGTTGACCAAGGCGCCGATGTTGCCGTGGCGCGCGATGAGGCCATCGACGGCCTGCTGAACGGCGTCGTAGTCGGTGATGTCCAGCACCGTTGTGCTGCAGAGATGACCGGCGTCAGTCAGCGACTGATGGACCTCGGCGAGACCTGCGGCATTGATGTCGGTGGCCAGTACGATGGCGCCTTCTTCACCGAAGCGCTGGCACAGCGCGCGGCCGATGCCGCCGGCGGCACCCGTGATGAGAACAGTTTTACCGCGTAGACCGCGCATGCTTCCTCCCGCAAAATCGGCCCCGCCCGATTGGCGGTGCCTGATGGTACAAGAATCGATTGCGCTTGCCGCCCGGCACCAGGAGAGCCCTGAATGAGCGACACCATTTTCCTTCATCCCGAAGCCATAGGCGCCGGCCTGCGCCTGCCCGCTCCGTTTCTGGAAATCGCCGTGCTTCAAGTTGGTGCCGGCGCGCACGCGCTGGGCCGGCCGGATGCCGCGCAGTTGGTCCACGCCTGGGCTCCGCTGCTGCTGAGTGACGGCAGTGCAATGGCCGACGGTGAACTCCGCGGTTTGGGTCAGGGCAGCGGGATTACTTTCGCGGCGAGCGGCGCGGCGCCTGCCGCCGGCGCAGGACTTATCTGCACTTTAAGTGTGGACGCGGGCGAATTGGCCAGCGTTGAGGTGCCGCGCGCGCTGTCTCCCGGCATCGATTTGCGCTTGTTGGCAGGGGCGGGGTTCTGGCGCGAGTCAGCGGTGCTGGCCGACCAGCCCTGCGCGCTGGCGTTGGTCAAGATTGCGCGGATGATGCGGTTTGAATTGCGGGCGGAATATCCCGCTCGCGCGGTGGCGGTGCTTGGCGGGGCGGTGCAATGCGCCGGCCAGCCGCTGGCTGCCGGCACAGTGGAGATCATCAACGCGCCGGGCACGGTCTATCTGGATGCGGTGGAGCCCAGTGTGCTGGTGTTGATGGCGGGTCAGGACTGAGGCGTTTTATAAGGCTCGCCGGCGAGCTCGCGCACCAGTCGCGGCACCAGATAACCGGGCAGTTCGCCGCGTAGGGTTTTCATCAAGCTGCGCGCGCGGCGCAGCGAGACCTCGAAATGCGTCGTGCCGTCGGTGCGATCGAGCAGATGCAGGTAGTAGGGCAGTACCCCGTGGCTGTGGAGCTGCGTCGCAAGTTCACGCTGCGCGCTCGCCGAATCGTTAACGCCCCGCAACAGCACCGCCTGATTCAGCAGCGTGACGCCAGCCCGGCGGAACGGCAGCAGCGCTGCCGCCAGTGCCGGCGAGAGTTCCCGCGGGTGATTGGCATGCAGCACCATGACGGGCTCCAGTCGGGTGCCGCAGAACCAGTCCAGCAAGGCCGCGTTCAGGCGCGACGGAATGGTCACCGGCAGGCGGGTGTGGATGCGCAGGCGGCGCAGATGGGGAATGGCGGCGAGCCGTGTCGCCACCTTGGCCAGCCGGTCGTCCCGCAGGCTGAGCGGGTCGCCGCCGCTGAGAATGATTTCCGAGATGGAAGGGTCCGCGGCCACCGCATCAAGCGCCACGTTGAGCCGCTCAATCCCCACCGATTCGCCGTAGGGATAGTGTCGGCGGAAACAGTATCGACAATGAATGGCGCAGGCGCCGGTCATCAGCAGCAGGGCACGCCCCTGGTATTTATGCAGCAGGCCGGGTTGGCGCTGGCTGGGGAGGTCGCCTACCGGGTCACGCAGAAAGCCCGGCGCGCTGCGGGTTTCGTCTTCCACCGGCAAGACCTGACGGAGCAGAGGGTCCTTGGCATCGCCCCGTACCATGAGATTCGCGTAGAAGCGGGGCACCCGAAAGGGAAAGCTGGACGCCGCCTCGGCGGACAACCCCACCGCCTCCGGGCGGAGGTTCAAGGCCGCCAGCAACTCGCTCGGTCGGGTCCATGCATCGCGTAGCGCGGCCTGCCAGTCGGCGGGCTCAATTTTCCGTTCGCTTCGCGCTATCATGCCGGCCCCTTCGATCTGCTAGAGACAGCATTCTAATGGCCTCATTCAGCACCAACCAGTTCAAACCCGGCCTCAAGATCATGCTTGATGGCGTTCCCCATAACATCGTCGAGAACGAAATGGTCAAACCCGGCAAGGGTCAGGCCTTTAATCGCGTGAGAGTTCGCAACCTGCTCACCGGTCGCACCATCGAACGGACCTTCAAATCCGGTGACTCGGTCGAAGGCGCGGACATCGTCGATATGGAAATGCAGTACTTGTACAACGACGGTAGCGCCTGGCACTTCATGAACCCGTCCAGCTTTGAGCAGCTTCAGGCCTCGAACGAATCGGTGGGCGACGCCGGCCAGTGGTTGAAGGGACAGGAAATGTGCAGCGTCACGCTGTTCAACGGCGAACCGATTGCCGTAAGCCCGCCCAACTTCGTGGTGTTGCGCATCACCCAGACCGACCCCGGCATTCGCGGCGATACCGCCACTGGCGGCACCAAGCCGGCCACGATGGAAACTGGCGCGGTCGTGCGTGTTCCGCTTTTCATTGAAGAAGGTTCGCTGCTGAAGATAGATACCCGCACCGGCGAGTACGTCTCCCGCGCCAAGGAAGAATAAGCCGCTCGCCATGGCGTGGCGGCCCACGGCCCCCCGCGAGACGCTGATCGCGCGGGCAGGCTTGCTTCAGCGCATCCGGTCCCACTTCGCGGCGGCCGAAGTCCTGGAAGTCGATACGCCCTTGCTGGGTCTCGCCGGCGCCGCAGATCCGGCCTTGCAATCGCTCTGCGTGGACTTGCCCGCAGGGCGGCGCTATCTCCAAACCTCTCCCGAATTTGCCATGAAGCGGCTGCTTGCCGCCGGCAGTGGCAGCATCTACCAAATCTGCAAAGCCTTTCGCGGCGAAGAGCAAAGCCGCCTGCATCGTGGCGAGTTCACAATGCTCGAGTGGTACCGGGTGGGTTTTGACCACCATCAGCTGATGGATGAGGTTGCCGCGATTGTCCGGCTCGCCCTGCCGGACCTGAGCATTGAGCGCTTGAGTCTGGCCGCGCTGGCGGCGCAGATCGGCGCGGCGAATCCGCATACCAGCACCACGCAGGAACTGGCCGCGTACGCCCGCAGCCGCGGCGCGGTGCTATCGTCCGCCGACGCGGCCGACCGGACCTTACTGCTGGACCTGTTACTCGAAGAACTGGTACGGGTGGGCGTGGGGACCTCGCGGGCCGCGTTTGTGTACGACTTTCCGGTAGAGCAGGCGGCCTACGCGCGGCTCCGCCACGACCAGCCCCCGGTGGCCGAACGCTTTGAGTTGGTGGTGCACGGCGTAGAGTTGGCCAATGGCTATCACGAAGTGACGGACCCGGCGGAGCAGCAGCTAAGGTTCGAGCGCGAGGCGGCGCTGCGCCACGCTCGGGGACTGCCGCCGCCGGTAATCGACACGCAGCTGCTGGCGGCCATCAACAGCGGCCTGCCAGCCTGCGCCGGTGTGGCGCTCGGCGTTGATCGACTGCTGATGCTGGCCTTGAACGCCAGCGAGCTGGGCGAAGTGCTGGCATTTGGCGCTGACTGCAATTGATGTGATTTCTCATGGTGCCGAGGCTGGCATATGAAAATCATCAGCTTATAATCTGAACTTAATCTAATATCGGACGCCAGCGCGTGAACGTCTACGTCGTCGACAAACTGATGGCCCAAGCCCGTCGACTGGCCGCCGATTACCGACGCGCCACCGGCAAGACGCTGCCTATCAGTGGCGAGATTGCCATCAACGACGCCATCCGCCTGCTGCGCCTCGCACCCTCGGGCGATCCGCAGGCCGGCTACGACGCTATTCGCGAAGGGCCGGAAGGTCGCATCGACCGGCTGCAAATCAAGGCCCGCGTCGTTTTTGAGGAAATCAAAAGCTCTCATCGCCTGGGCGAACTCAAAATCGAGCGTCCCTGGGAAGCCCTGTTGTTGGTGCTGCTGGACGAAAACTATGAGCCCTTCGCCATTTACGAGGCGAGCCGCGAGGCGGTAGAAGACGCGCTGGACGAATCCAAAGCCAATAAGCGCGGCACACTGACAATCCCCAAATTCCAGCGCATCGGCCAAATGGTGTGGTCGAAAGACGACGAGTTGCCCACCAGCGGAGCCCCAAGGCCTTGACTCCCGGCGCCGCGCTTGCGGCCGGTGGCCCGGTGGCCGCCGTGATCGAAGGTTTCCAACCGCGTCACGCCCAGCAGGAAATGGCCGACCGCGTGGCGGCCGCCATCCAGTCCCATGGTCATCTCGTCTGTGAAGCCGGCACCGGTACCGGCAAAACCTTCGCCTACCTCGTGCCGGCTCTGATGGCCGGGGTGCGCACCATCCTGTCGACCGCCACCCGCACGCTGCAAGACCAGCTTTTCCACGTCGACCTGCCGCGCGTCCGGGCCGCGCTTAAAAGCGAGGCCAGCGTCGCCTTGTTGAAGGGACGGTCCAATTATCTTTGCCTGCATCGCATGGAGCAGGCCGCTGGCGACCCGCTGGTAGGTCCGCGTGAGCAAAAGGAATTGGCGGTCGTGACGGCCTGGAGTCGGGAGACCGTGCTGGGGGATATCGCTGAAGTCTCGGAGGTCTCGGAAGAATCCCCGCTCTGGCCCTACGTGACCTCGACGGTCGAGAACTGCCTTGGCCAGAAATGCCCGCGAATTGACGACTGCCACGTGAAGGAAGCCCGCCGCCGAGCGGTCGCGGCGGATTTGGTGGTGGTGAATCACCATCTTCTGTTCGCCGACATGGCGCTGCGCGATGCCGGATTTGGCGA
>CAMCQE010000069.1 GCA_945876945.1 Klebsiella pneumoniae | reverse complement strand
CCGAAACCAGGCTGATTTATGCCGAAACAGTGGGCAATCCGCGCGGCGAAGTGCTGGATATTCCGGCGGTGGCCGAGGTCGCGCATGCGGCCGGCATTCCGCTCGTGATCGACGCCACGCTCACCACCCCCTGGTTGTCGCAGCCGCTGGCGCTGGGCGCCGACATCGTGGTGCACTCGCTGACCAAATTCATCGGCGGTCACGGGGTGGCGATTGGCGGCGCGGTAGTGGACGGCGGGCGGTTCGATTGGGAAGCCTCGGGGCGTTTCCCGCAAATTACCGACCGCGACATGGGCCTGAACGAACTCGACTTCGCGGAAGACTTTGGGCCGGCGGCCTTCATCATGCGGGCGCGGCTGGAAGGCTTGCGCGACTTCGGCGGCTGCCTCTCGCCGGGCAATGCGTTTTATCTGCTGCAAGGGCTGGAAACGCTGCCTTTGCGCATGCGCCAGCACGTGAGCAACGCGCAGGCGATTGCCGAATTCCTCGCCGCCAATCCGGCGGTCTCGCAGGTCACCCACGCCGGCCTGCCCACGCATCCGGACTATGCGCTGGCGCAGCGCCTGATGCCGCGCGGCGCGGGCGCGGTCTTCAGCTTCGAAATCAAGGGCGGTCGTGCCGCCGGGCGCAAGTTCATCGACGCGCTCCAGCTCTTCTCGCATCTCGCCAACGTGGGCGACGCCAAGTCGCTGGTGATTCATCCGGCCAGCACTACGCACGCCCGCCTCGACGCCGCCGCGCTGGAACGCGCCGGAATTTCCGAAGGCCTGGTGCGCCTGTCGATAGGGCTCGAAGACCCGCAGGATTTGATTGACGACCTTGCCCGCGCCCTCGGCGTGTCGCAGAAATAGGGGGCCAAGATGGAAATCAGCTATCAGGGCGCAACGACCTTCATTCAGACCGCCGGCTTCGCGATCGATGCGGACAAACCGAGCGTGTGTTTTGTCCACGGTGCCGGCATGGACCACGCCGTGTGGACGCTCTTCGTGCGCTGGTTTGCGCGCAACGGCTACAACGCACTCGCGGTCGATTTGCGCGGCCACGGACGCTCCGGCGGTGAGGCGCTGACCAGCGTGGAAGCGATGGCCGACTGGCTGCTAGGCCTGCTCTCAACCCTGGGCGTGAAAGCGGTAGGGCTGGCCGGTCACAGCATGGGTTCGCTCATCGCTTTGCAGGCTGCCGCCACCGGGGGCGCCGCCGTGCGCAAGCTCGCGCTGCTCGGCTTTGGCTATCCGATGGCCGTCGGCGCGCCGCTGCTCGACGCCGCCCGCGCCAACGATCCTGTCGCCGTCGACATGATGACTATCTGGGGCCACGACTTTGGCGCCCAAATCGGCGGTCATCAGGTGCCCGGTTTGTCGATTTCCACCATCAGCAAGCGCCGCTTTGAAGCCGCGCGCCCCGGCGTGCTGTTTGCCGATCTCAACGCCTGCCACACCTACGCCGGTGGCGCCGAGGCGGCCGCAGCGCTGAGCTGCCCGGTGAGTTTGATTCTGGGTGAGCGCGACCGCATGACGGCGGTGCGCGGCGCGCGTGAATTCGCCAAAGCCCTGCCCAAGGCCAGCATTGAGATTATCCCGGGCTGCGGTCACGGGATGATGGAAGAGAAACCGGAACAGACGCACAAGGCGCTGGTGAAGGCCTTGGTGGTTTAGGGCCTTGCGCCTGCGACAGATCGCGAAGCGGGAATACGTCACAGATTGAAGGGGCCGCTCCAGACCACGGCTGGCGCGGCGTGGTCCGGATGTGATGTGCTACAGCCCGGTGTCGCTTCTTCGTTTCAACAGTCTGGAATTCATGATGCTAGCCACTTCGCCCCGCCAGTTTGGTCTCCTCGCCCCGGCCCTGATGGCGCTCGTACTGGGCGCGCCCCGTGCATTTGCGCTTGATATCGAGCTGGTGCCTACCGCGAACCTCAGCGCCAATGCCGCCGCGCTGGCTGCCTTCTCCCGTGCCGCCGCCCGCTGGTCCGAACAGCTACTCGACCCGATAACGGTGCGCATCACTGCGGACTTCAGGGCGCTGGGCAGCGCGTCGACCATCGGACAGGCGAGTTCCGTGCTGATCGAATCCAATAGCTACGCCGAAATTCGCGATGCGATGGTGGCCGATGCCGCACTCGAGGCCGACGACGGCATCGTGGCCAATCTCCCTCGATTCAATGAACTGCGCGTGCTGGCGCCAAGCGGCAATACGCTCGCCAACAAGCTCTACGCGACCAAAGCCAATCTCAAAGCCCTGTCGGTCACCGGACTCGACGCCCAGTTTGGCGCCAGCGATGGCGCGATCAGCTTTAACAGCGGATTTGCGTTTGACTTCAACAGCGCCGACGGCGTTGCGCCCGGCACCATGGATTTTGAAACCGTAGCCGTGCACGAGATTGGTCACGTGCTGGGCTTCACCTCGGTGGTGGACTGGCTCGATGCCGGCTACTCCGGCCCGATTGTGTTGTCGACGCTGGATTTGTTTCGCTTCGCGCCCGCGGATACCCCGGCCGACGCTTTGCAGTTTCGCACTGCAATCCGCAACGTGGTGCCGGGCGGCGTGATGCTGTTCAGCGATACGAGCACGGTGGCGCAATTTGCGACCGGCGCGGCTCGCGGCGACGGCCGTCAGGCCAGTCACTGGAAAGACGGCTCGCCCGCAGTGGGTGTGATGGATCCCACTCTGGCCTACGGTGAACTCAGCCCCATTTCGGCGCTGGACTTGCGCGCGCTGGATCTCATCGGCTGGAACGTCGCGCCAACCCCGGTACCTTTGCCGGCGAGCGGCGCGTTGTTCGCCGCTGGCTGCTGGCTGTTGCGCCGGGGGCGGCGTCAGCGGTAGGGCTTAAATCTACCCCGCAGGCGGCCCTTTCTTCCGCTTCGCCTTCCTCGCTTCCAGCGTGCTGCGCTCTTCCACAAAGTGCAGCTTGTTATCCGTCGGCGCCGGCCGCACGCAGCCCCAGTCGAGTTCCTGATCCTGCACGTAGCGTTTGCCGAGCTGCCAGGCGATTTGCGCGCGGGCGAGTTCCAGCCCCAGATAAAACGCGTGGGGCGCGTCGTTTTCGACGCCGAGCTGCGGATACAAATCGTAGGGGTCGACGGCGCTGCGTAAGCCGTCCCGGTTGTAGATCTGGATGCCTTCGGCGGTCACTTCAATCCGGAAGTTGGCGTCTTTCACTGCCGCCGCCGCCTCTTTCACTTCGGCCAGTGCGTAGGGAAACGGTTTGCGATCGTGCAGGGCCAGCAGGCCTTCATCGATATGGCGCGGCGGCATGTTGTCTTCGCGGGCGGCGTAGAGCACGCGGCGGGCGTGGGCGAGTTCGCGCACCACGCTGCGGCAATGACCGCTGACTTCGGTCGTCAGCACTGCGCCAATCCGCAGTTCCGAGGCAATGCCAAGCAGCAGCGTGTTGAGGCCGAGGGTGTCGGCGTGGGTGAGCTCCGACAAATTACCGATGCCCATCAGCATTGGCGCGCTGGGGTAGCGCTGGCGGATGTCGCGATAGCGCAGCAGGGAATCGGTAAGCCCGTGGTGGATGGGGTCGAGGATGGGATCGGCGAAAAAGTCGCGGCCGCGCGCGCTCATGTGTTCGATCGCGCGACCGAGCGACGCCGTATCGCGCGGGTCGCGGCCGATGAGGATCGGCGTGACCGGGTATTCCTCTGCAATCCAGAGGGTGTCTTCGGTGAGACTGAAGAGATAATCCGCGCCCGCTTTGGCGCCCTCGACCAAATCTTCTTCGCGCAGCGAATCAACGCTGACCCGATAGCCCGCGTCCTTCAGCGCCCGCACCATCGCGGCCAGCGCGGGGAAGGGCACGTCGGGCAGGCAGCCCACGTCGATCACATCTGCGCCATCCGCCCGGTAGCGCGCGGCGCGCGCGAGCACGGCGTCTACGCTCACATGCGGCGCATCCACAATTTCGCCAAAGATGAGGATGTCGTGGGCGGTCAGCGAGCGGGCCTTGGCGCGGCTGCCAAAGTGCGCGGGGAGGTCTTTTAATTCTTCGGGGCCCCGTTCGAAGGGCAGACCGAAGTGCGCTTCGAGAGCGTGCAGGTCACCCCGGCAGCGTCCGGGCAGGATCACGCGACTGAAGCCGGTGAGGTCTTTTAATCGCCGCTGGATAAATTCCACCGTGATCAGCGCCGCCACGGTGATGCCGAGCGCGCGCACTTCATAGGTGAAGGGGCGCGGCGCCATTTCTGCCAGCACGCGGGCAAGGTTTTTCTCGGCCAGTTTGCCGGTGAGAAACAGCAGATGCGGAAGGGCGCCGGACGCGGCTGGCATGGGAATTTCTGCCTTGGCGCAAAGCGCGCGTTGGCCACGGATGGTACGTTGAAATAGTCTGCTGAAACAGCCGCGCGGCCCTCCGGGCGCGGGCCCTCTTAACCTTTGCCGCCCCGAGTTTGCCATGACCGATCTAGACCACGCGCTCTATCCCCCCATCGAACCCTACCGCAGCGGCCACCTCGCGGTGTCGCCGATTCATTCGATTTACTTTGAGGAGAGCGGTAACCCGCACGGCAAGCCGGTGGTGTTCCTGCACGGCGGCCCCGGCGGCGGGACGGCGCCGCGCATGCGCCAGTTTTTTGATCCGGCGGCCTATCGCATTGTCCTCTTTGACCAGCGCGGCTGCGGCCAGTCCACGCCGCACGCTTGCCTCGAAGACAACACCACCTGGGCGCTGGTGGCGGATATGGAACTGCTGCGGGCGCATCTGGGCATCGATCGCTGGCAGGTGTTCGGGGGCTCCTGGGGTTCAACGCTCGCCTTGGCCTATGCGGTGACGCATCCGGCGCGGGTCACCGAGCTCGTGCTGCGAGGCATCTTCACGCTGCGTCGGCAGGAGCTGCACTGGTTTTACCAACGGGGCGCCGACGCGCTGTTTCCGGATGCCTGGGAACACTATCTGGCCGTGATTGCCGAGTCCGAGCGGGATGATCTCATCAGCGCCTACTACCGCCGCCTCACCTCGCCCAGCACCGCCACCCAGCTGCGCGCGGCCAAGGCCTGGAGCCGCTGGGAAGCGGCCACCAGCCATCTCCTGATTGATCAGGCGCAATTGGACGCCTTCGGCATGGATGCCTTCGCGCTGGCCTTTGCCCGCATCGAATGCCATTACTTCGTGCACGGCGGTTTCTTCGGCGCCGAGAACTACCTGCTCGACAAGGTCGACCAGATCCGCCGGATCCCGGGCGTCATCGTGCAGGGCCGCTACGACGTGGTTTGCCCCATGGAAACCGCCTGGGCGCTGCACCGGCGCTGGCCGGAGGCGGAACTGGTGATCGTGCCGGACGCCGGCCATTCCGCCTTCGAACCGGGGATTGCCCGCGCGCTGGTGGCCGCCACCGATCGCTACCGGGCCGCATAAAACCCGCCCATCGCGGCAAAAAAACGGCTTGCCGAAGCGTAATTCGAGGACTAGCGTGGAAGCCGGATGCTTCGTTCAATTCAAGAAGGGGGTGCTATGTTCGAATTCGACCAAGATGCCGTTGACGCCCTGCTAGTGGATAGCGCACAGTTCAAGCGACTCTACGACAAATACTCGGCGCTCAAATCGCGGATCCGCGAAGGCAACGCCAAGCGAGTCGCTATCACGCAACTGGACCTTGAGGGCCTGAAAAGGACCAAACTCCAGCTGAAAGATCAGATGGCCGGGATGATCAAGGATTATCGCGGCGCCCACGTCTGAGAGTCCCCATAAAAACGACAACACCACACCATTGCTATGCCCAAGTCCGGTCTGGAGTTTCTCCCGACCGGCGCCTTTTAAGCCCCGTGGCTTAACGCCCGAACAACCCCCTCCCCCAAGCGCCGCCAGTACCGTGGCCGAATAGCGTTTGCCTGCGCCGGGTAAATTCCCAACAATACGGACCGTTCCGGAATGCGAGCCCGCGCGATGAACCCTCAGTATTTGCAAGTCACCCGCGAGGACGGCGTTCTGCGCGTCCTCATCAATCGCCCTGAAAAGCGCAACGCACTGTCGCAGACGGTGCTGAACGAAATCCGCGACGTCTTCACTGAGCATGCCAGCGACCAAACGCTGATCGCCGCCACCATCACCGGTGCCGGTGAACGCTGCTTTGCTGCCGGGGGCGACCTGAAAGAATTCGACGGCCTGCGCGAGCGCGCGGCGGTCGAGAAAATGACGCTCGACTCCAGCGCCGCGCTGGACGCCATCCGCAACTTCCCGGTGCCGGTCATCGGCCTGCTCAACGGTGACGCCATTGGCGGCGGGGCAGAACTCGCCGTCGCCTGCGACATGCGGGTGTTCGCCGCCCACGCCAAGATGGCCTTCGTGCAGGGCACGCTGTGTATCTCGCCGGCCTGGGGCGGTGGGGCAGACCTCATCCGCCTGGTGGGGGGATCGCAGGCTTTGCGCCTGCTGTCGCGGGCCGACTTTCTCGATGCCGCCGCCGCCGAGCGCCTCGGCCTCGCCGACGCCATCGCCGAAGCCGGCCGGAGCTTCGAGGACTGGACGCAGGATTTCCTCAAACCCATCAAGGCGCGTAAGCCGCAGGTCATGCGCGCCTTCAAGGCGATGGTGAGCGCGAGCCGCACCGGCGACTCCGCCGCCCAACGCGCCCAGGAAACCGCCGCGCTGGTGGACACCTGGATGCATCAAGACCACTGGGACGCCGCCGAAGCCGTCCTCGCGCGCATTGCAGGAGCCGCCAAATGAACAAGCCGCACACCGAACTGGCCGAACCAAATCAGCCCAGCCTCAAAACGCCCTCCGGCATTGAGGCGCCTGAAGTCGCCACCGCCGACATGGTGCATCCCGAGGGCATTGGGGCGCCGGGTGAATATCCGTTCACGCGTGGCATTTTCGACAACGGCTATCGCGGCCGCCTGTGGACCTTCCGGCAGTATTCCGGCTTTGGTTCGGCCGAAGAAACCAACGAGCGCTACAAGTTTTTGATCAATCAGGGCCAGACCGGACTGTCGGTGGCGCTCGATTTGCCCACGCAGTGCGGTTACGACCCCACCGATCCGATGGCGAGCTCCGAAGTGGGCAAGGTGGGCGTGCCGATCGCCACGCTGGCCGACGCCGAAATCCTGTTTGATGGTCTGGATCTGGCCAAGCTCTCCACCTCGTTCACCATCAACGGCACGGCGGCGATTATTTACGCGATGTATCTCGCGGTGGCCGACAAGCGCGGCATTCCGCGCGCCAAACTCACTGGCACCATCCAGAACGACATCCTTAAGGAATACGTGGCGCGCGGCACCTGGATTTTCCCGGTGCGGCCGTCCATGCGGCTGATTGCCGACAGCGTGATGTATTCCAACGAGCAGACGCCGCGCTTCAATCCCATCAGCATCGCCGGCGCCCACGTGCGCGACGCCGGCTGTACGGCGGTGGAAGAAATGGCCTACACGCTGGCCAACGCCTTTGCCTATGTGGATGAACTCGTGCGGCGCGGCGGTGACCCGAACGCCTTTGCCAAACGCCTGTCGTTCTTCTTTTATGTGCACATGGATTTCTTCGAGGAAATCTGCAAATTCCGCGCGGCCCGGCGCTACTGGGCGAAGCAATTGAAGGCGCGCTACGGCGTGACCGACGACAAGGCGCTGATGTTCCGCTTCGGCGTGGTGTGCGGCGGTTCTTCGCTCACTGCCGAACAGCCGTACAACAACATCGTGCGCGTGGGCATCGAAAACATGGCCGCGGTGTTTGGCGGCGCGCAGTCTATCTTCACCTGTGCGTTCGACGAGGCCTTCCAGATCCCCACCGAAACCAGCGCCGAAATCGCGCTCCGCACGCAGCAGATCGTGGCCTACGAAAGCGGTATTTCGCGCACCGTCGACCCGCTGGGCGGCAGCTACTACGTGGAGTGGCTGACCGATCGCATGGAAGAGGAAATGGAAAAAGTCATGGCCGAAATCGACGAGTACGGCGGCACCGTGCAGGCGATCGAAGACGGCTACTTGCAGATGCGCATCGCGCGTCGCGCGCTGGAGCGCAAGCTGGATACCGACAAGGGCGACCGCGTGGTGGTGGGCGTGAACCATTTCCGTCACGAAGAAGAGCGCAACGAACTGGGCGACGTGTTCCGCATGAACCCCGAAGCGGTGAAGACCGTGGTGGAGCGCTATCACCATGTGAAAGCCACCCGCGACAACGCCGCCGTGGAACGCACGCTGGCGGCGCTCGCCGCAGCGGCCGCCACCGATGACGTTAACCTGATGCCGCTATTGGTCGACTGCTGTCACGCCTACGCCACGGTCGGCGAGATGGTGGACACGCTGAAACGCGAATGGGGCGAATTCGAAGAGCCGGTCCGTCTGTAAACAGACAGTCACCGTAGCAGAGGTCACACATGAGTCTTGCCGGAAAAAGAATCCTGATCGCCAAACCGGGCCTTGATGGCCACGACGTTGGCGCCAAAATCATTGCGCTGGCGCTCCGCGACGCCGGCGCGGAAGTTATCTACACGGGGCTGCGCAAGTCGCCGCAATACATTGCCCGCGTGGCGGTGGAAGAAGACGTCGATGCCGTGGGCCTGAGCATTCTCTCCGGCAGTCACGTGGATCTGGTGCGCGATACGGTGCGTCATCTGTGCGAAGCGCAGGGCGGCAATATCAAGATTTTTGTGGGCGGCACTATTCCGCAAGAAGACGTAGAGCCGCTCATGACCTCTGGCGCCGCCGGGGTGTTTAACGCCAGCCAGCGGATTGAAGACGTGGTCGCCGAAGTAGGGCGCCTGCTCGACGATGCCTGAGTCGCAAGCCGGCGTGCTCGACGCCACCGCGCGCCGCGAACTCGCCCGCGAAATCTCCCGCCTCGCCAGAGCCAGCGCGCACAGCGTGTTGCGGGCCGCGCCGGTGCCGATAGTGCCGCCGGCGCGTCGCATCGGTTTTACCGGGCCGCCGGGCGTGGGCAAAAGCACACTGGTCGGCAAGCTGGTAGAGCGGCGGGCCGCGCAGGGCGTAAGCGTGGGGGTGTTGGCCATCGACCCCGCCAGTCCCTACAGCAAGGGCGCGATTCTGGGCGATCGCATTCGCATGGATCAGGCCTCGGGCGATCCGCGCGTGTTCATGCGCTCGGTTTCCAGCCGCGATTCGCAGGACGGCATGTGCAACAACGTGGCCGACATTCTCTGCGCGATGGAAGCGCATCACTTCAACGAAATCGTGTTGGAAACCGTAGGCGTAGGGCAGGCCGAGCACGCGGTGAAAGCGCTGGTTGATACCGTGGTGCTGCTGATGCAGCCGGAAACGGGCGACGCCATTCAGGCCCTGAAAGCCGGCATTCTCGAAGTGGCAGACATCATCGTGGTGTCGAAAAGCGATCTGCACGGCGCGCCGAAAATGCGCGAAGTATTGGCTTCCACCGTGCGCTTCGGCGCGCAGCGGGCGGTGGGCTGGACGGTGCCGGTGCTCGGCGTGTCGGTAGAAACCGGCAAGGGCCTGGATGAACTCGAAGCCGCGCTCACCGCCCACGCCGCGTGGGTGGCGGCGAACCGCACCGCGGCGGAAACCCAAGCGCGTCGCGCCTGTTATCGCGTGCAGGATCTGGTGCTGCGGCGGCTGGATGATCAACTTGCCGCGCTGTCGCCGGCCGATTACGAACGCCCGGTGGCCGAGCTTTATCAGCGGGTGCTTGAAGGCCTGCAGCAGACCTGAGCCCGCGGTAAAGCAGGGGCCCGACGAACTGAAGGATCGCCAATGAAACTCCAGCAACTGCGTTACATCTGGGAGGTCGCGCGTCACGACCTCAACGTCTCCGCCACTGCCGAATGGCTCTACACCTCGCAGCCCGGCGTGAGCAAACAAATTCGCATGCTGGAAGACGAACTCGGCGTGCAGATTTTCCTCCGCAGCGGCAAGCAGCTCACCACCATCACCCCGGCGGGCGAGGCGATTATCACGCTGGCCGGCAAGATTCTGGGCGAAGTCGACAACATCAAACGCATCTCGAAAGAGTTCAGCGACCAGAAGCGCGGCAGCCTGTCGATTGCCACCACCCACACGCAGGCCCGCTACGTGTTGCCGCCGGTCATCAAGAATTTCGCCGCACGCTACCCGGAAGTCTCGCTGCACATGCATCAGGGCTCGCCGATGCAGATTGCGGAGCTCGCCTCCAAGCACAACGTGGATTTCGCGATCGCCACCGAAGCGCTGGAGCTTTTCGACAACCTCATCATGCTGCCGTGTTATCGCTGGAATCGTTCGATCATCGTGCCGGCGGATCATCCCTTAACCCAGGTGCAGCCGCTGACGCTGGAAGCCGTGGCGGCGTATCCGCTGGTGACCTATGTGTTTGGTTTCACCGGCCGCTCGCAGCTCGATGAGGCGTTCCGCTCGCGGGGCTTATCCCCCCGCGTGGTGTTCACCGCGACCGATGCCGACGTCATCAAAACCTATGTGCGGCTCGGCATGGGGGTGGGGATTGTGGCGTCACTGGCTTTTGAACCCGCCACCGATACTGGCCTGGTGGCGCTGGACGCCAGCCATCTTTTTGCGAACAGCGTGACCAAGATTGGTTTCAGCCGAAACACGCTGTTGCGCGGCTATATGTACGAGTTCATCAAGCTGTTCGCGCCGCATCTCACGCGCGAACTGGTGGAAGCGGCGGCGGTGACGCCGGACAAGGAAGCGCTGGACGATCTCCTGCGCGGCATCGAACTGCCGTCCTACTGAGCAGACGGCGGAGGCCGGCCTTCCAGCACTTCGCGCACAAACTTGAGATAGATGGTGTAGAGCCTGGTCTCGTCACCTTCGCGCACGAGGAAAAACGGCGCATAGGCGGTATCAAACGCTTTGGCCAGCTGCATGCCCCGGCTATCGGGGTCGGCCAGATCGGCAATCGCCACCTCGTCGATGCGGGCCATGTGGCCGTCGCGTTCCAGACGCCGTTCCACTTCCTCGCATTTGCCGCAGCTGCTGCCGTCCGGATTCTGCTTTTTGACGAAAGTGATATGCATTGGCGCCACCCTGAGAAGACCGCCAACGCTAACCGACCCGGGGCGCGATACCCTAATAACAAATGGCGCTAGGCTTATGACCTGCGCCCTGTTCGCCCTGCCCGCCTTGTCCGGAGTCTGCCCATGACCGCATCACCCTTTACGACGCTCATCACCGTGGATCAGCTGCGAGCCTTGCCCGCTGCCCGCATCGTGGATTGCCGCTTCGATCTGGCGGCGCCGGCCCGGGCCGCCCTCGCGTTCGCCGAGGCCCACATTCCTGGCGCCGTGTATGCCCATCTCGAGCAGGATTTGAGCGGCCCGCCGCTGACCGACCAGGGGCGTCACCCGCTGCCGGACGCAGTGCAGCTGCGGGCGGTGTTCAGCCGCTTGGGGATCGCGCCCGGCCAGCAGGTGGTGGCGTATGACGAGATGGGCGGGGCGCTGGCCGCCGCGCGCCTGTGGTGGTTGCTGCGTTACATGGGCCATACCGCCGTGGCGGTGCTGGACGGCGGCTGGCAGGCGTGGCAGCGCGCCGCCGGCGCGGTGGAAGCCGGCACCAACAGCGTGGCGGCTACGCACTTTGAAGGCGAAGCGGAGACCGCCAAACGCGTGCTGCTGGCCGAAGTCCCGGCGCTGTCGACGAGTTTGGTGGACGCGCGCGACGCCGCGCGTTATCGCGGTGAAGTTGAACCCATCGACCCCCGTGCCGGGCATATTCCGGGGGCGCGCAACCACCCCTTCAAGCGCAATTTGGCGGCCTCTGGCGAGTTCCTGGCGCCTGCTGCTTTGCGGGAGGTTTTCGCCGAGAGTTTGGGTACACTACCGGACGCCACAACCGTGCATTACTGCGGCTCAGGCGTCTCTGCCTGTCATAACGTTCTCGCCCAGCTGCACGCCGGCTTGCCCGAGCCCCGGCTATACGCGGGTTCGTGGAGCGAGTGGTGCCGCGACGCGACCCGTCCGGCCAACACTGCAGGATAAGGAGCGCTGGATGGACCAAAACAGCCTTGTGATGAATCGTCGCTCCGGGTCGCTGTGCCGTTTTGGGCTCGCCCTCGTGTTGGGGGCTTGCAGCCTGATCGCGCAGGCGATGCCGCAGGACGTGCTGTTTATCTTCGATAACTCCGGCGGTATGAAGGCCGCCGATCCCCACCTTGATTCCGTGGCGATGGCCCGCGATTTCCTCGCCAAACTGGGCGCCGAGCGCCGGGTCGGGGTGCTGGTGTTCGACGATAAAGTGTCGTTGACCGCCGCGCTGAACAAGCCCGAACAGCTCGCCAAAGCGCTGGATACGGCCAACTACCGCGGAACGCGCGCCAACAGCCCGGCCGCCATCGAGCGCGCGCTTTACGAACTCAAAACCAATGGCCGCCCTGAGGTGGCCAAAGCCATCGTGTTCATGACGCACAGCGGCGTGGCAACCGGCAATCCCGCGCTGGACGCCGACCGCGCCCGCTGGTTGCGCGATGAACTGAGCAAAGATGCCGCAGCCCTGAAGGTGCAGATTTTCGGTCTGGCCGTCACCGAGGCCGCCGACATCCAGCTACTGGACGCGCTGGCCGAGCCGACCGGTGGCCGCTATGAGCGCGCCTACGCCGTACCTGAATTGCCCGGCGCCTTCAGCAAGGTGCTCACGGCCTTGAACGGTGAACCCTCGGCCGACAGCGCGAATGCGGCCGCGGCCGCGCTCTCCCCGGAGGAGCGCGCGGCGCTGGAGCAACTGTCCCGCGAGACCGGGCTGCCAATGGCGCAGTTGCTGAAAGAACTGGCCGATGGCGACCGCACCGATCCCAAGGTGCTGGCTGGCGCCCAGCCGGCCGCGCCGGTCGTCACCGGCGCGAACCCGCCACCGGCGCCAACGCCCGTCGCGCAAAATCCGGCGCTACCGCCGCCCTCGGCGGGCAAACAAGGCGGAATGGGCGGCCTCATCGCCGCACTCGCGGCGCTGCTGGTGGCAGGGGCTGGCTGGTTTGTGTTCAAGCGCAAATCTGCCCCCAACACTTCCCCGGCGAAGGCCGCCCCGATCGCGGCCGCTGCGACGCCAAGTGTGGCGGCAGCCGCCACGGTGGTGAGTGTCGCGGCAGCCACCACGCCGGAGGGCAAAGTGCCCGAAGGTTGGCTCATCGACATTGACGGCCAGGCCGGCCTGCCGCCGTTCCGCCTCACCGGCAAGCCGCTCATGGTGGGCCGGGTGCGGGGCGAAGACGCGGCGCATCTCGACTACTACGTCATCGACAAGCCCACCGTTGGCCGCAGTCATGCCGTGATCAAATACCGCGACCGGCACTTCTGGCTGCTGGAGCAAGGCAGCGTGAACGGCACCTTCGTGAACGGGCAGCGCATTACCGGCGAGCACCGACTGCGCAACGGCGACCGCCTGAAATTCCATAAGTTCGAATTCGAGTTCCAGCATCCGGGCACCGCCGTGGGCGGCGAAGGCACGATGGTGGGCGCGGCGTTCGATCAGACCCTGGTGGCTTCGGCGGATGCCACGCTGGTGGCCGCCGCCGGTGAGCTAGCCGCCGCGCTGGTCAAGTCCGCGCCGGCGGCCGGCCTCACCCTGCGGGCGGTGCCGCCGCCGGCGGACATGGACGCCACAATGATGACCCCTGCGTCGGATATGGAAGCGACCATGATGGCGCCCGCGGGTTTGAGCCTCGCGCAGCCCGCGCCCAGCCCGGCGAGCGATTCGGCCGACGACATGTTTGACGACGTGCTGGCCGTGCCGCCGCCGGCCGAGGCGGTGGATTTAATGGCGCAGACCCTCCCGCCGGTTGGCGGCGATCTGCTGGATGAAACTGCCGCGCCATCCCTCACCGCCCTCGACGCCCCGCTGGCCGAAACCTTCCTGCGCAGCGTGCCCGATGCCTTCGACGCCGACGCCAGCGCTTTCTTCGACGATTTCACCATGCGGCCCGCCGGCGCCGCTGTTGACCCAGATTTCGACCTGCTGGATTCCACCGCACCGCCGATGGTCGCGGCCGGCGATTCAGACGCTTCCAACAAAGACTTCTACACCGCCACGACCATCATCCCGGCCGCGCGACCGCCCGCCGACATGCTGGAAGAAACCACGCAGTTCACCGCCACGGCGGTGATTTCGGCGGCCGAACTCCAGCAATCGCTGGCGGCCGGCGCGCCGCCACCGCGCGCCGAGATGCTGGAAGAAAACCCACAGTTCATCGCGACCGCGGTGATTTCGGCGGCTGAACTCCAGCAATCGCTGGCGGCCGGCGCGCCGCCGGTCGCGTCGCCACCGCCGGCCGTGGCGCCGGCCGGCAAGGGTGACGATTTCTTCGACATCGACCTCCCCATCCCGCCGCTCGCCGACCCCGTTGCCCACGCCAATGCGCTGAACGACTTCGGCATGGACGAACCGGTGATCGATTTGCCGGAAGAAACCTCCGACCCCTTCGCCCTGTCGGTGGCGCTCGATGAGTCGCTGGATGCGCCGCCCCTCAACGAGGAAACCATCGTCCTGCCCAGCTCACCGTTGCGAACGCCGCGCAACCCGGATTGAGTCCACAGGATCGCACCCGCTGTGTCTGATGGAACACCCGCCGAGGGCGTGGCCGGCGCGCAGCGCGGCGCGACGGACAAGACCTTCGAACTGCTAACGGCGCTCGCCGACGGCCGCCCGCATTCCGGCGGTGCGTTGGCAACGACTTTCGGGATCAGCAGAGCCGCCATCTGGGAGCGAGTACAGCGACTGCGCGAGATGGGCGCGGACATCTATGCCGTGAGCGGCAAAGGCTATCAGCTCGCCCGCGCCTTCGAATTCCTCGACGCCGCCGCCATCGAGGCGCAGCTCAGATCTCCCGCCCGCGCGGTGCTCGCGCCGATAACGGTTGCGGCCACTGTGGATTCCACCAACCAGCGTTTGCTGGAAGCCACCGCCGCGCGGAACATCCACGGTGAAGCCTGGCTGGCGGAGTTTCAGACCGCCGGCCGTGGCCGACGGGGCGACCGCTGGCTGGCGCCGCCGGGCGCGGCCGTGTGTTTGTCGCTCGGCTGGCGCTTTGAGGCGCAGCCGCGAGACCTCAGCACCTTGAGTCTGGTCGTCGGCATTGCCATCGCGCGCGGGCTTAAACAGATTGGTGCCGTAGGGCTCGGTCTCAAATGGCCGAACGACCTTTTGCTCAACGGCCGCAAGCTGGCCGGGATTCTGATTGAAATGCGCTCTGAACTCGGCGGCCCCTGCACGGTGGTGATTGGGGTGGGCGTGAACGTTGCGCTGGGGCCGGCGCTGCAGGCGCAGATCGACCAGCCGGTCGCGGGTCTGGCCGACGCCTGCGAAACCCCGCCTTCGCGCAATGCGGTCGCCGCCGCGCTCTTGAACGCACTCACCGCCACCCTGGCCGAGTTTGCGCAATCCGGTTTCGCCGGCTTCGTCCCCGCCTGGCGCGCGTTGGACGCGCTGGCCGATCGCCCCATCTCTTTAACGCTGCCCGACCGCGAGGTGCTGGGCGTGGCGCGCGGGGTCGACGCCAACGGCCTGCTCCTGATTGAAACCCACGGGCGCACGGAAAGCTTTCTGTCTGGCCATGTGCGGCTGCGTGAGGCCGGCTGATGCTGCTCATCGACATCGGCAACTCGCGCATCAAGCTGGGTCATTACGACGGCCAGCGCATTACCGAGCTGTCGCCGCTGGCCTGGCGGGAACGCGATCTGGCGCAGGTGTGGACCACGCTCCTTGGCGTGCTGCCGCCGGTGCCGCGCGTGGTGGTGTCGAACGTGGGCGGCGCGGTGGTGGCCGAGTCGCTCACGCGCTGGTTGGCCGAACGCTGGGGTGTGGTGCCGCAGTTTGCGCGCGTCGTGCAGGACTTCGCCGGGCTGCATACGCAATACCAATACCCCGAGAAGCTGGGCGTGGACCGCTGGCTCGCCGCGCTCGCCGGCTTTCATTTGAGTCAGGGCGCGGTGTGCGTGGTGGATGCCGGCACGGCGCTCACGATTGATGTGGTAACGGGCGACGGCCAGCATCTGGGCGGCCTCATTGCGCCCGGCCTCGCCTTGATGGCGCGCAGCCTCACGCAAGGCACCGCGCAGTTGCAGATCGACACCGTGCAGCCGGTGACGCAGATTGCCAAGCACACCGCAGCCGCCATTTCGCTCGGTTGCCGCGAGGCGGTGGCCGGTTTGCTGGCGCAGTTCGCCGCCCGCGTCGGGCGCGAACTCGCCGAGCTTCCCACCTGGTGGGTGACGGGTGGCGAAGCCACCACGCTGCTGGAACTGTCCGATTTACCGTTGCGGCACGCGCCCGATCTGGTGCTGCAAGGCCTCGCGCGCTATGGAGAACTGGCTTGATGAGATTGCTCGCGGTGCTGCTGCTGGTGGCCAACGCGCTGTTTTTTGTATGGCGCTTCAACGCGCAGCTGGAAGACGAACTCGCCGCCCGCCGGCGCGCCCCGCCCTTGCCGCCGCAGTCGCCCACTTTAAGTCTGGTGCGAGAACTGCCGGAGTTGCCGCCAGCGGCGCTCGCGCACGCGCAGATTGCGCAAGCGCCGGTCGCCACGACTGCTGAAGCGGCGGGCCCTGAGGCGCCGGCGGACGTCGGAACGATCGCTCCCGACACCGAGACACCGGCGGAGGCCGTCACGACCCCCGGCACGGATGCACCCGTCGCGGTGGCTGGGACCGACGCCGCAACGCCATCAAGCCGTAGCGAGACGCCGCCCCCAGCCGCGGACTCAACCTCTGCGCAAACGCCCGCGCTGACCGACGCCGCAACGCCTGCCCCGGCCATCGCCGCCGCCGTGCCCGTGCCAGCAGACGCGGCCGCAGCCCTCGCGCCAGCACCCGTCACGCCCGGCGCGCCGGTGCCGTCCGGGGTTTGCGTCAAAGTGGGACCCTTTGCCCTGGACACCGACGCCGCGCCGCTCAAGACCTGGCTCGCCCGGCGCAGCAGTCGCGTCGCGATCAAGCTCGAAGGCAACACGCAGCGCCCGCTGTTCGGCATTTATCTCGAACCCCGCACGGCGGAAGAAAAAGAACGCGACCTCCGCGATCTCGCCCAGCGCGGCGTGCGCGACTACCTCCCGGTGCGGCGCGCCGGCGTGGAGCACGCGATTTCTTTGGGCGTCTTCAGCTCGCAGGAAAACGTGAATCGTCGCTTGGCCGAAATCGAAAAGCAGGGCTATCGCCCCATCGTCGTGCCCCGCCGCGATGCCGGCGGCCAGCGCTTTGTAGAGGCCGAACTCGCCATCGGCTTTGAAGACCCGGCAAACATTCCCGCCGAACTCCTTGGCAGCGCCAGCGCCAAGCCGGTGGCTTGCCCGCCGTAACCCCTTATTCCCTCGCGGCGGCTTCCGTATACTGCCGGCCCGCCAGACATCTCGCGCCGGATTAGCACAGTGGTAGTGCAGCGGTTTTGTAAACCGAAGGTCGGGGGTTCGAATCCCTCATCCGGCACCATTCAAGCGTCTCAAGACATTTAGGGTCAGCGTAAACACTATTCGGCCTTACGCTGGCCCCAAGTGTTTTTTCGAGTTTTTACGCTGACCTCAAAATCATTCTCTTGCCGGGAGCAGTGCCGCCCCGTTCATCCTTCGACAAGCTCAGGACGAACGGGGTTTTGACCTTTCAGATCAATTTAGCGTTTGCCCTGAACCCGGATTACCGCTCACTCTGAATCCGGATTACCGCTCGCCCTGAGCCTGTCGAAGAGCGAGTCCCGGCACTGCAATTTTTGGCGCCTTCAACAGGTAACCAGGATATCTGGGGTCAGAGTAAAAGCGATGCAGCCTTAGGCCGCCCCCAAGCGTTTCTTCGAGTTTTTACTCTGACCCTGACGGATCCCCACGAATTTAAGTGGTCGCTACGCATTCGCTCAAGACGAGTGCGGTGATTTTCTCGGTGGCTTGGCGCCATGCAAGAACGCCGACGCGCATCCGTTGTGCGATAAGTCGCATGCCGATGGTGAAGACCGAGAGCACGTTGCGACGACGCTCGGTATTGGCCTGCAGCGCGTAGTGCTTCTCGGCGTTGATCCCCGCCATGCCGGTGATCCAGGCGCATAGCGTCGCGATGGCCGCGATCATCAGCAGGATTGAAATGCGCCGCGGATCCCGGCCGAGGTTTTGCCGAAGCGCAAAGCCACCACGATGCGCCTTCAGATCGCGGAAGCCCTCCTCGATGCTCATGCGCCGGCGGTACAACTCGACTACGCGTTTCGCCGTCTTGTAACGACGTGGCAGGTTGCTGAGTAGCAGCCAGGGCGTGCGCTCGCTGTGGGCGCGCTTGAGGCTTTGAGCGCTCTTGCGCGGTCGACCCTGCACAGTCAGACGCTGACGCCCGCGCGGCGGCTTGCAATACAGATAGGCTTCAGTGGTCAGTGGCGCGGCTCGGGGGATCTGGACGGTGCCGAGTGCGCGCGGCATGCGCGTGGCGCGTGCATAGAGAGACCTGCCGGAAATCCACTCGCTGCTGGCGGGCAGTTGCAGATAGTCCCGCCCCAGATTACGGCCGATGTAATACCAGCCCATTTCCTCAACCTGTCTGAACCACGGTGCCTTGAATCCGGCATCGGTGACGAAGATGGGCCGACAGTCTGCGGGCAGCAGTTGTTTCAGATCGCGGAGCAGTCGCGCACAATCTTGCGGTTGGTTGTAGTGCGATACGACCAGTTCGTAGATCGGAATGGCCCGGCCGCCTATCGGGATGGCCGCTCGCAGGACGTACACCGCTTTGCGGTCATCCAGATCGGCGTAGTCCACGACGATGAGCGGGCGCTGGCATGAGCCAATGGTGGACTGGGCCAGCCATTGGTACACGGGCACCCGCTCACATTGCAGATGGGGATTGTCGAGCAGGCGGTCTATCTGCTTGATCTTGTGTTTCTCCCCGACCGGGCCAGACAGGCCGCGGCCGAGCGCCGTCAGCCACAGTTGTCGACCGATGAGCAGGCTCTCCACGGCCGCAAATAGTCCTTTGAGCCTG
>CAMCQE010000068.1 GCA_945876945.1 Klebsiella pneumoniae | reverse complement strand
CAAACACGTGGAAGCTCTCATCAAGCACTGGCAGGACGCGAACCTCGCGGTCGCGACCATCAAGAACCGCATGACGGCGCTCCGGTGGTGGGCGGAGAAGGTGAACCGCCAGAACGTCATTGCCCGGACCAATGACCACTACGGCATCCCGGACCGCCAGTTCGTGAGCAACGTCAGCAAGGCGCAGTCGGTCTCGACCGAGGCGCTCGCCGGCATCAAGGACACCCACGTCCGGATGAGCCTCGAACTCCAGCAGGCCTTCGGGCTTAGGCGGGAGGAGGCCATCAAGCTCGTCCCGAGTTACGCGGACCGGGGCGACCACCTCCAGCTCAAAGACACCTGGACCAAGGGCGGCAAGGCGCGGGAAATCCCGATTCGAACGGACGCCCAGCGGGAAGTGCTCAACCGCGCCCACCAGCTTGCAGGCCGCGGTTCCCTCATCCCGCCCAATCGCAACTACGTACAGCAGCTTCGCATCTACGAAGGCCACACCAGTCGCGCCGGGCTCTCGAAGCTGCACGGACTTCGCCACGCCTACGCCCAGCAGCGCTACCAGGAACTGACCGGGCTGCCGTGCCCAGCCGCCGGTGGGCCAGTGTCAGCCGAACTCACCCCTGGGCAGAAGGCACTCGACACCGCCGCCCGCCTCACCATCAGCCGCGAACTTGGCCACGAGCGCGAACAAATCACCGCCGCCTACCTCGGGCGGTAATCCACCCCGACAAACCAAATGGACCAAGGAACCGCTCCCCACCCAATGAACACCCTGGACCTCAAGGAAGCCGCCAGATTCTTGAAGATGCACCCGCAGACGGTGAGGCGCCTCGCGAAGGCAGGTGTCCTGCCCGGCGCCAAGCCCGGCAAGCTCTGGTGCTTCCTCGAAACCGATCTTGCCGACTACCTGAGGTCGCTGTACGGTTCCTCTCGGCAGGTGTCGCAAGGGAGCACGAAGGAGGCAACCTTATGGCACTTTTCAAGCGAAAGAAGTCGAGTTACTGGTGGGTGCGATTCACGGCCCCCAACGGCGAGCAGATACGCGAATCTACTGGGACTGCCGACCGGCGCGCCGCGCAAGAGTACGAAGATCAAACGCGCGCGGCACTCTGGCGACAGCACAAGCTAGGTGAGCGTCCGCGCTACCGCTGGCAAGAAGCGGTAGAGCGGTGGGTGTTGGAATCGGCGGCGCACGCGAGCCTGGAGGATTCGAAGATCCATCTGCGATGGGTCCATCGTTTCCTCTTTGATGTGTACCTCGACGCAATCGACCGGACCTTGATCGACAAGATCGTGGCTGCACGACGCGCTGAAGGCGTCGCGGTGGCCACCAGCAATCGCTTGCTGGAGATCATCCGGGTCATCTTGCGTCGGGCGCACCTGGACTGGGAATGGATCGACAAGGTTCCTGCGATCCGCCTGCAACCCAATCCCGTGCGTCGCATCCGTTGGCTGAAGCGTGAAGAAGCTGAGCGGTTGTTGAGCATCCTGCCGCCGCATCAGGCGGCGCTGGTGCGCTTCTCGCTGGCCACGGGGCTGCGCGAGAAGAACGTGACCCGCTTGGAATGGTCGCAGGTCGATCTGACACGCCGCATGGCGTGGATCCACCCGGACCAGGCCAAGACGAAGAAGCCGATCGGCGTACCGCTGAACAATGAAGCGCTGTTGGTGTTGAGACAGGAAGCGGGGAAGCACGACAAGCGCGTGATCACCTAGCAGGGGAAGCCTATCGACAAGGCCAATACCCGAGCCTGGCGGCGTGCGCTGAAGGAGGTTGGCATCGAGTCATTCCGATGGCACGACCTGCGGCACACCTGGGCCTCGTGGCATGTGCAGAACGGTACGCCGTTGCACGTGCTTCAAGAGCTGGGCGGCTGAGCGTGCTTCTCGATGGTTCAACGCTACGCGCATCTGTCGGCGGAGCATTTGGCGGAGTACACCGGGAACGTGTCCAGACTACGTGCTGTGGTTAGCACACTTTCTGGCACACCGGCGAATGAGGAGAGCGAAAGCAGCGAGAGGGAGACCGCGTAACTGCTTGAGCTGAGAGAAGGATTCTGGCGCGCCCGGAAGGATTCGAACCTCCGACCCCCTGGTTCGTAGTTCGAGTCCGGAAATCCAAGTAATTGCTTTATAGATAAACTCGGCGGCGACGCCCGTTGCAAAATGCACCACCGAGCAGGACTTTTCAGTGGGGACTCCGGCAAAGCTCCGGCAGTCCTCGTTCTGCCCCTCCTGCGACGCCAGCCGCCTACCGCTACCGTGGCTTGAAGTGCTGTAACGCCCACCGTTATAGTTCACTACGTGATTAAGTCATTCAAGGACGAGTCCACTCGGGCCATCTGGCAAGGGCGGCCGGCCCGCTCGTTGCCGGCGGACATCCAGAGAACCGCTCGGCGCAAGCTTCGCATGCTTGCCGCCGCGCAGGATGTCCAGGACCTGAGGGTTCCACCCGGCAACCACCTGGAACCCTTGAAGAATGACCGTAATGGACAGTTCAGCATCCGGATTAACGACCAGTGGCGCATCTGCTTTGCCTGGAAGCCGGATGGCGCACACGACGTGGAAATCGTGGACTACCACTAGGGGTAAAGGTGAAGAGCAAGAAGCTTCCAAACATCCATCCCGGAGAAATCCTGGCCGAGGAGTTTCTGGTACCTCTCGGACTGAGCCAGAACGCGCTGGCTCGCGCGCTTGGCGTTCCGCCCCGGCGCATCAATGAAATCGTGTTGGGCAAGCGGGCCATTACCGCAGACACGGCATTGCGTCTGGCACGCTACTTCGGCAACTCTCCAGACTTCTGGATGGCGCTGCAGGCCTCGTTTGATCTGGAGGAGGCTCAGGTGGCACTGGGATCCAACTTGGAGAGACAGATTCAGCCAAGGGCGGCATGATTCTGTAACCGAGATGAACAAAATCGCCGGCTAGAAAGTCGGACCTAAAAGAAAGTCGCCACTGAAATGGGGAGGGACGTCGGGGCCTTTATTGGCGCCAACGCACAGCGTCCCAGTTGCATCTCGCAGGCGAGACGAAATTCAGATTCAACCTGCTTTGGGTTATCAGTCGGGGTTATCGAACAACCTGATCTGTCTGCACAAGCGCCGTTGCCCGCCGACTGAGAAAGCCGATGCCCGGTGTCTTTGGATTCTGTGAGCGGCTCTCGTTGACCCCATAGGGTCCTTGACGTCAGCGCGAAACGCCCCTTCCAAACCTCGATATGGCGGCTCTGACCGAAGAGCCGACAGGGCAATTTTTGGCCGAGTGCTCGCCACTCTCCTCGACGGCCTGCCCGGCGAGTCTTGGGATAAGACGTCAGCCATGCCGTGCGCGCAGCTACTAGCGCGGCGGGCGACCGCTTCCGGCGAACGGCTAGGCCATCGCGATCAGCGTGCAGAGTTCGGTCCAGAGAACGATGCGCTCCACGTTGCGCTGGAACTTCGTGCGTTTGCTTGTCTGGACTAACTTCTCTAACCCTTTGGCGAGCATCAGTTGCTTGGTCTCCTTGGCGCCGCAGGTCGGCTATTGTTTGACATCATCAACCGGGCGCGTCTAAATTTGTCCGGACAAATTTTGACGCCCTGGGAGATTGGCCATGGAATATCAAGCCATCGATTGCTACGACCGTATGGAGAACCAGAGGGAAGCCCATGTCCGCTGACCGCATGAACGACGCTGACGAGGGCCTGATACTCGACGCCATTGCCAAGTGGCTCGAGCAGAAAGTGAAGCCCGTCGCGATGAATCTGGAGCATGACGACGTATACCCGGAGGAACTCGTCGAGGACATGAAGGAGCTCGGGCTGTTCGGCGCCCTGGTGGACCCCGAGTGGGGTGGGCTCGGCATGAGCGCGACCACGTACGCGAAGATCGTCGCCCGCATATCCGAAGAGTGGATGAGCCTGACCGGCATCTTTAACTCACACCTGATGATGGCGCTCGTGGTGCAGCGTTTTGGAACACACGAGCAAAAAGAGTACTGGTTGCCGAAGTTCGCGAGCGGTGAACTGCGCGGTGCGCTCGGCCTGACCGAGCCGGACGCGGGAACAGATTTGCAGGGCATCCGCACAACCGCGCGCCGCGACGGCGATGATTACGTCGTGAACGGCACAAAGACGTGGATCTCGAATGCTATTGAGGGCCACTGCGTGGCGTTGCTGGTCAAAACGGACCTCAACGCAGAGCCCCGTTACAAGGGAATGAGCATGCTGATCGTTCCCAAAATCGATCCTGAAACGCGCGCGCCGCTGCCCGGCGTGCGCAACGGACGCAAGCTCGAAAAGCTCGGTTACAAGGGAATCGACTCGGGCGAATTCGTGTTCGACGACTACCGTTGTAACGCGGCGCGATCGCTCGTCGGCGGTGTAGAAGGCCAGGGGCTGTTCATGGCCACTGGCGGACTTGAGATCGGGCGAATCAATGTTGCGGCGCGCGCGGTTGGGGTTTCGCGCCGGGCGCTCCGGGAATCCCTTGCCTACTCGCAGGTGCGCAGGACCATGGGTAAGCCTATCTGTGAGCACCAGGCTATCCAGCTCAAACTTGGCGAGATGGCGACGAAGGCGCGCGCCGCGGAGTTGCTAGTAGACGACGCGGCACGCCTTTACGACAGCGGGGCCCGTGTCGACCTGGAGGCCGGCATGGCGAAGTATTTCGCCTCGGAGACCGCCGCTGAGCTTGCCTTCGAAGCGATGCGCATCCACGGCGCCTACGGCTATTCGAAGGAGTACCCGATCGAACGTCTGTATCGCGACGCGCCGCTGCTGTGCATTGGCGAAGGTACCAACGAGATGCAGCGCATCATCATCGCAAAGCAGCTTGTGAAGAGGAACCCGGTGTGAGCGCAGACCAAGCCCCTTTTGACGTATGGAGGACGAGAGCATGAGTAAAGTGCGTGTGGCCGTCGACATAGGCGGAACGTTTACCGACATCTGCATACTAGACGAGGCGGACAACACACTGCGCGTGCAGAAGGTGCCGTCCACGCGCGATCCGATAGACGCCGCGCTCGAAGGCATCGCAAAAGCGGGTGTAAAGCTCGCCGATATCACGCTGTTTTCTCATGGAACGACGGTCGCGACGAACGCGCTGATCCAGCGCAACCTGCCGCATGCGGCGGTGGTGTGCACCGAGGGATTTCGGGACGTCATCGAGATCGGCAACTCCACTAAGGCCGATCTCTGGGATGCTTACCAGGACAATCCTCCGCCGTATATTCGCCGCCGCGACCGGCTGACGCTCGCTGAGCGCACGAGCGCTGCGGGAGTGGTCGAGCGTCCGGTAGACGAAGCCGAGGCACGCGCGCTCGCCGCCAAGCTCCGCAAGCGTGGCTACCGGGCTGTGGCCATCTGCTTTATGAACGCGTTCGCGAACGGCGCGAACGAACGTGCACTCAAGACGTTCCTCGAGGCCGAGCTGCCCGGTGTAGCCGTCACCACGTCGAGCGAGGTACTGCCCGAGATATTCGAGCACGAGCGCTTCTCAACGACTGTCGTGAACGCGGTGCTGCAGCCGGTGGTAGGTGACTATGCACGCCGCCTGCAGGAACGTCTCGTCGCGGGTGGTTATGCCAGCGACGTGCTCCTGCTGCATTCCGGCGGCGGTGTAATGACACCGAAGAGCACGGACAGGCAGGCGGCGCGGCTTGCGAGTTCAGGCATTGCTGCCGGCGCGATTGCGAATCGCTACATTGGCCAGCTGTGCGGCTACCCGAACGTAATCGGTTTCGACATGGGAGGCACAAGTACGGACGTTTCGCTCTCATGGCAAGGGGAGCTGTTGACCACGCGCAACTGGTACATCGAATACGGGCAGCCTATCTGTTTTCCGAGTATCGACATCAAGACAATCGGCGCTGGCGGCGGCTCTATCGCCTGGATCGATGAGGCAGGCAGCTTGCGCAACGGCCCGCAGTCGGCGGGCTCCGAGCCAGGTCCGGCGTGCTACGGGCGTGGCGGCGAGAAGCCCACAAATACAGACGCGAACCTTGTGCTGGGACGGCTCGGCGCTGGGCTGGCCGGCGGGGACATCGGCCTGGACGCGGCACGCGCCAGCGCCGCAATCGAAACCCATGTCGCGCGCCCATTGGGGATGGACGTCAAAACAGCGGCGCAGGCCATCCTGCGCGTCGCGAACGCAAACATGGCCGATGCCGTGCGCCTTGTTTCGATCATGCGGGGTTACGATCCCCGCGATTTTGCGCTCGTCGCATTCGGCGGTGCGGGCGCCCTGCACGGCGCGGCGGTCGCGAAGGACCTCGCGATTCCGAAAGTGATTGTGCCACCGCACCCGGGTGTGACGTCGGCGATGGGATGCCTACTCGTGGACATCCGCCACGACCTTCTGTCGACTTACCTCGTCGACGCTGCCGTCGCGAACGCAGCGGACGTCGAGCGCGAGTTCCACGCACTTGAGGAAGAGGCGCGCGATCGGCTCGCTCATGAGGGAGTGGCAGAAAAGGACATTGTGCTCACGCGCTCCATCGACATGCGCTACGCCGGGCAGTGGCGCTCGCTGACTGTGCCTGCGCCGCGACCGTTTGCGGACGTCGCACAAGCCGTCGAGGATTTCGGGGCCGCGCACGAGCGCCAGTACAACTACCGTCGCGACGGCGCGGTCGTCGAGATCTTCCGCCTGAATCTGGTCGCCATCGGCGTCACGCCGAAGGCCGAGTTCGCGCGGCACGAGCCAGGTGGCGCGATGCCACCGCCGCGGTCGATGAGGACCGTGACGTTCGACGAGGGCATTCATGAGACCCCGATCTTCTGGCGCGACGACCTGCCGGCCGGAGTGGCATTCGGCGGTCCCGCAGTCGTCGAACAGTTCGACGCGACCACGGTCGTGCCGCCCGGCGCCCGAGCTGAGGTCGACCTTTGGCTTAACATCGTCATCACGGTTTGAGGAGGTCCGATATGGACAAGCCGGTTACCGCTGCCAGATTGCTAGACCCCGTCACGTTCGAGGTTCTGCGCAACGCCTTTGTCAACATCGTCGACCAGATGGCCGAGCAGGTGCGCCGCACTTGTTACTCCTTCGTCGTCTACAACCGTGACTTCTCCAATGCGCTATGCGACGCCGAGGGCAACACGGTTGCGCAGGGCAACCAAGACCTCGCGGCCCACGTCGGGACGCTCCACTACACTTGCAAGGCAGTGATCGAGGAGTTCGGTGCTGACATTCACCCCGGCGATGTATTCCTGATCAATGACCCCTATGTCGGCGGCACGCACTTCAGCGACACACGCGTGCTGCTGCCGATCTTCGTTGACGGCCTCCTCATCGCCTGGAGCCAGGCGAACGGTCATTGGGCGGACATGGGTGGCAGCGTGCCGGGATCCTTCGACGTGACGGCGAAGGATATGTTTAAGGAAGGTATTCGCATCCCGCCGATCAAAATCTGGCGCAAGGGAGAATACTGCTGCGACATTGCGCGCCTCATCGCCAAGAACACGCGCGACCCCGACGCCATCATCGGCGACATGGACGCCCAGACCCAGGCAACGCGCATTGCCGAGCGCGAGTTGAAGCGCCTGTGCGACAAGTACAGCGTGGAAACGGTCGTGACGGCGTTCGCCGAGGTGCAGGACTACGTTGAGCGCGCCGTGAGGCTGCGTCTGTCCGAACTGCCGGACGGCAGCTGGGAGACCGTGGACTTCGTCGACCAAGACCCGACGCGCGAAGAGGGACTGATTCCCATCCGCGTCAAAATGACGATATCGGGCGACACGGTCGAGTTTGACCTGAGCGGCTCCCACCCGACCATCGGCTCTATATACAACAGCGCGTTTGGCGGCACCTTCGCCGCAGTGGTCTCAGGCATGAAGACGTTCTTCCCGGACGTGCCGCTGAATTCAGGGCTGTACCGCACGGTCACGGTGACGGTTCCTGACGACACCATAGTCAGCGCGCGCTGGCCCGTGGCCGTGACCGGCTTCGTGATGTGCTTCGAGAAGATCATGAACGCGATTTTCGAGTTGTTCTCGCGCGTCATGCCCGAACGGGCGATGGCTTGCGCGTTCAACATCGAGTATCTGCTGACGGGCGGCTACGACGCGCGCGGCGCGACCCGACCGTATTTCATGCTTTATGACTGGCTGGCCGGAGGCTGGGGTGGTCGCAACGGCCGTGACGGTCTGGGTGTCACGGCGTCCTGTTTCGGTGTAGGACTCACGATACAGCCCGTCGAGGGCCAGGAGCGGCTCTGCCCCGTGCGCACTGATCGTCTGCAGATCACTACCGACAGCGCCGGCCCTGGCAAGTGGCGCGGCGGAGTCGGACTCGACAAGGCCGGCACCATCCTTGAGGTCGAGAACTGTGTAACCTCGTATTTCTGCGACCGCGAGCGCTCGGTCGTATGGGGAATCGAGGGCGGGCTGCCGGGTGCCCCACACGGACTATGGCTAGAAGCAGAAGGCGAGTCCGCGCGCTTCCTCGGGGCGGTCTTTTCCGATGTGCCAGTCGCCCGCGGAGCACGCTATTGGCGCGGTACCTCAGGCGGTGGCGGCTATGGCGATCCGCTTGAGCGTGATCCTGAGCGCGTCAAGGAGGACGTCGTGGACGACTACGTCTCGCTCGAGCGCGCGCGTAAGGACTACGGCGTGGTGCTCGAAGTGGTTGACGAAGATTTGGCCGAGTATCGGGTTGACGAAGCCGCAACAGAACGCGAGCGCGCATCAATTGCCGCGACGCGGGCCGCCTGGCTCGACGCGGACGCGGGGCAGGTCGCTGCGCGCTACCGCGCAGGGGAGATCGACCAGTACGATGTGATCCGACGCTACGGCGTGATCTGCGACTGGGGAACCGGCCAGTTGCTCGCGAACACCACGCGCGATTTTCGCGCGCAGATGAAGGTGCGTTGTCTGCCATCTTGGAGCAAACGACCGGCTTGACCGGAAAGAGCGATCGATGAACCACCCGAGTGCGAATGGCATTAGCGAACTCGCGCAGCGCGACCTTGACGCTGTGTTCGATCCGATGACTCAGATTTCGACGCTGAACGATATCGGGCCGATGATGATTGTCCGGGCCGAGGGCATCCACGTCTGGGACGAGGCCGGTAATCGGTACATCGACGGCCTCGCGGGTCTGTGGTGCACCTCGCTTGGCTACGCGAACGAAGAGATCGCGCAGACCGCCTGCTGCCAGATCAAGACGCTGTCCTACGCTCATCTGTTTCTCGACAAGAGCAGCGACATCGCGATGCGCCTCGCCGAGAAGCTCAAGGCCATGGTGCCGGGTGGCTTCTCCAAGGTGTTCTTCGGGCTGTCGGGGTCGGATGCGAACGACACTCAGATCAAGCTAATGCACTACTACCACAACGCGATTGGGAAGCCGCTGAAAAAGAAGATCATCGCGCGCCAGAAGGGCTACCACGGCATCAGCTCGGCAGCAGCGAGCGCGACGGGGCTAGCGCCTTTCCATCAGGGTTTCGATTTGCCCGCGCGCGGGTTTTTCCATACCGACTGCCCCCACTACTATCGCTACGCCGAGCCTGGCGAGAGCGAGGACACATTCACGACGCGGCTCGCGGGTAATCTCGAAAAGCTCATCCTCGACGAAGGCCCGGACACGGTCGCGGCGTTTATCGCCGAGCCCATCATGGGCGCGGGTGGCGTCATCGTGCCGCCCGAGTCCTACTTCCCGAAGATTCAGGCGGTGCTGAAAAGATACGACGTGCTGTTCATCGATGACGAGGTTGTCACTGGGTTCGGCCGCACGGGCAATCCGTTCGGCGCCGACACGTTCGGCCTCCAGCCGGCGACGATGACGCTCGCGAAATCGCTGACCTCTGCCTACATGCCGCTTTCTGCGGTGATGATCCCCGAGTTCATGTACCAGGCGATCGCGGACATTTCGAAGCAATGGGGCATTTTCGGTCACGGCTTTACCGATACCGGCCACCCGGTGTCGATGGCCGTCGGTCTCAAGGTGCTCGAGATCTACGAGCGCGATCACGTGTTCGCGTCCGCTGCGCGAAAAGGCGAGCAGTTCCAGCAGCAACTGCGTGCGTTCGCCGATCATCCGCTAGTGGGTGAGGTACGGGGCAAGGGCATGATGGGCGCGTGCGAACTCGTTGCGGACAAGGCCTCAGGCCGGGCGTTCGCGCCGCATGCGGCCGTCGGCAAGTACTGCCTCGCGCGCATGAAAGCGAACGGGCTTATCTGCCGGGCGATCGGCGACTCGCTCGCACTGTGTCCGCCGCTCGTCAGCTCCGAGGACGAGCTCGGCGAAATATTCTTGCGCTACGGCAAGGCGCTCGACGAGACGCTGGAATGGGTGAAGTGCGAAGGGTTGCTAGCGGGCTGAGCGTGGAACGAGGGAGACGATGGTATGGGCCGAAAACTGAAGGTCAACGGCAAAGTTTGCGAGTTCGATGCGCGCGACGACACGCCGCTGTTGTGGGTCCTGCGCGACCACCTCGGACTCACGGGCACGAAGTACGGGTGCGGGGTGATGGCCTGCGGCGCGTGTACGGTGCTGGTGGACGGCGAGCCGATGCGCACCTGTGCTATGCCTGTATCGGGCTTCACCGAAGCGCAGTCCATCACGACCATTGAGGGGCTGTCGGGCGCGGACGAGCACCCTGTCCAAAAGGCCTGGACCGCGCTCAGCGTCGCCCAGTGCGGCTACTGCCAGTCAGGCATGATCATGGCGGCGAGTGCGTTGCTTGCGAAACACCCCGACCCCAGCGACGCGGACATGGATCGGGCGATGACAAACATCTGCCGCTGCGGTACCTACCAGCTCGTGCGCGTCGCCATCCGGCAGGCCGCGAAGGAGATGCGCGATGCGTGAACCCAGCGCCAGCTTCAACGTCGACCGCCGCCGCTTCCTGAAGGGCAGCGCGGCCCTCAGTTTCGCGCTCATGCTGCGTCCCGGCACGGCCGCCGCCGCATCCGGAAAAAGCGCCGCGTTTTCGCCCGACGCCGTGCTTCGCATCGAGCCCGACGGGGCCATCCGCATCATCATGCCCCACGCGGAGATGGGGCAAGGCGTCTATACCGGGCTCGCACAGATCCTCGCGGACGAGCTCGACGCAGATTGGAGCCATGTCGTCGCCGAGCACCTTGAATCGCTGGACCCTGCGTTCAAGCACCGGGAATGGGGGGTGATCGCCACGGGCGCCTCAACCTCCGTAAGCAACCAATGGCAGCACCTGCGCGAAGTCGGCGCGACGGCGCGCGTGATGCTGATCGCGGCGGCCGCCGCGCGCTGGGACGTTCCGGCCGACGCGCTGCGCACGGACAACTCCTTCGTCATCAACGCGGCCCGTGATCGCCGGCTGGCCTACGCCGATCTTACCGCAGCGGCCGCGCAACTCGAACCACCCGCCAACGTCCGACTGAAGACGCCCGCCGAGTTTCGTATCATCGGCACCGAGGTTACGCGTGTCGACGCGCGAGTAAAGGCGACGGGCACGGCGACGTTTGGAATGGACCTCACGCTGCCCGACATGTTGCAGGCGAGCATCGCCCACGCTCCCGTCTTCGGCGCGACCCTGAAGTCCTTCGACGCGTCGAAAGCCGAAGCGATGCCCGGTGTGCGCAAGGTCGTGCGTATTCCGAGTGGGGTTGCGGTGGTGGCGGACACGTTCTGGCAGGCGAAGACTGCGAAGGACGCGTTGGTGCTCGACTGGGACGAGGGCGCGTTCGCGGGCGTCTCATCGGCGGCGCTGTGGGAGGAGTACGCGACGCTCGCGGGCACGGCCGGGCCCGTGTTCGAACGGCGCGGCACGCTCGCTCCTGCCGCCGCGGCCGTAACCCTCGAAGGCGAGTTCCGCCTGCCGTTCCTGGCGCATGCGCCGATGGAGCCGCTGAACGCGACCGCCCGATGGGGCGACGCGAGCCTCGAGATCTGGGCAGGTACGCAGTTTCAGGGCATCGACTCGGGCACGCTATCGGCAAAGCTGGAGATACCCGTGGAGCGGGTGCGCATCCATACGTTGTGGCTCGGCGGCAGCTTCGGGCGTCGCGGGGCGCCGTTCTCCGACTTTGTACTCGAAGCAGCCCAGATCGCAAAAGCGTCGGGGCTGCCAAATCCGATCAAGCTCGTCTGGCAGCGCGAGGACGACCTGCAAGGCGGCTTCTATCGCCCGATGGCGCTGCATCGTTACCGAATTGGGCTCGACGCATCGCGGCGGCCCGTTAACTGGGAGCACCGCGTGGTGTGCGCGTCTATCTCCAAGGGCACGCCGTTTGAGGCGGCGTTCATTCACGAGGGCTTCGACACGCTCTCGATCGAAGGCCTGCGGCACACGAACTACGACGTCCCGAACGTCGAGTTCGCGTTACACACGCCCGAGCACGCCGTGCCGGTGCTTTGGTTGCGCGGCGAGGCGGACTCGCATACTGCACCCGCCGTGGAAGGCATCATGAACCGGCTCGCGCGCGAGGCGGAGCAGGATCCGTTCGCGTACCGCCGTTCACTCCTGCGGAAGACAGCCATGTCGAAGCGGATCGAGGGCGTGCTCGATACGCTCAAAGCCGGCGCAGGTTGGGCCACCTCGCCGCCAGAGGGCGTCTACCGTGGCATGGCGGTGCACCCCTCCTTCGGTTCGGTCGTCGGCTACGTCGTGGAGCTGCGCAAGAGCGGCAAGCGACTCGACTTTCACCGCGTCGTCGCCGCGATCGACTGCGGCCGCGTCGTGAACCCGGCGTCGGTGCGCGCGCAGATCTACAGCGCCGTGGCGTTCGCGCTATCGATGGCCATCGGCCAGAAAATTGAGATCGCTAACGGCAGGGCCGTGCAGAGCAACTTCCACGACTACACCGTAGCGCGTCTGTCGCAGGTGCCAGACGTCGAGGTCCATCTCGTCGACAATGGTCTGGACCACCCGACCGGCGTTGGCGAGCCGGGCGTGCCGCCGTTCCTGCCCGCGCTCGCTGAAGCCGTTTACGCGGCGACAGGCCAGGAGATTAATGTCTGGCCGATGAAGCTCGACGGCTACACCTTCCTCGCCGACGCATCTTGAAATTGTGCGCCGGCCGTTGAGTCAACCTCAGCCCTCGCGCTACCGGCAACTCGCCGATGCGCTGCGCACCGAGATCGTCTCCGGGTGCCTTAAGGCGGGCGACCTGCTGCCTACGGAAATGGATCTCTGTGCGGCGCACGGTGTGTCGCGGCACACGGCCCGCGAGGCGTTGCGCCTGTTGACGGAGGAGCGGCTGATTGCGCGTCGCCAGGGCGCAGGCAGTGTGGTGCTGGACACCCCGGTCGCTTCGTTCACACAGCGCACGGGCGACTTCGCCGGGATCTTGCAGTACGCGCGTGATGCGACGTTCCTGCTGGAGCGGGCGGGAGATGCGGGGGCTAAGATGCGCGTGCGTTTCGGCCTGAAGGGCGAGTATCGGTGGTTTAGCGGTGTGCGTCAGGTCGAGAAGCGGTGGCCGATCGCGGTCAGCACGATTCTAGTCCGCGCGGCGGTCGCGCCCCCCGACGCGGTGATCGATAGACTCGACGAATCGGTGTCCGAATGGATCGAGCGTAATCACGATATCCGGATTGCCGTGGTCGATCAGCGCATGGAGGCCGTCGCGCTCGGCGTGCGTGACGCGAAGCGCCTCAGCGTGGAAGTTGGAAGTCCGGCATTGGAGACCATGCGTCGCTATCGCGATGCCATAGGTAACGATGTAATGATCTCCCACAGCTTTCATGCATCGGGACGATTCGCGTACACCATGGTGATGGAACGCAGCCGCTGACACTCTGCGCTTCCGACCCGGCATACCGACAGGCGCGAATTTCCCTGACGAGCGAAACCCAGCGCCGCTGTTTGCGGCGTGAATCGGTTCAACCGTTGGGGCATGTCTTTTGGATCCGGATTCGCCGAGACGCGCGACTGCCTCCCGCAACGATCGTCCTCGTCCCTACCCTCCATAGTAGGGACGAGGACGACTGCGCCAATCGGCACCGGGGTTTTCCAGCGTTTGACGCGAGGACGCCCTGAGGACGACGCCCGGCGCTGCGCCAGGCGAGCGCGCTAGACAGCGCGGAATCAGACCCCACGGCGGTCCTGATTCCGGCTTCCGCCAGATCGGGCCTTCCTTAGAATCGCCACCCAGTGAACAACGCGTGGCCACGACGCTTATCGTGGCAAAAGGCACCCTTCGCAATCTCAACGGGTGAGGCAGTCGAAAGACTGTGATTGCATTTGTAAGTCCAAAGGGCGGTAACGCCCACTTGTGTTCTCAAGCCTCCGTTCAGGGCCTTCATGGTCTTGAACGCGCTATCCGTTCTTTGTCTTTCACCGGTTACCCAACACCGGTCAGCGCGTCGTGGACGAGCCTGTTGCCCGGGTCTTTGGCTGGTCCATCACGCGCGTGTCCCCACACGGGTCTCCTCCCGTCGTCACTTTTTCGGTGTGCAAACACCGAGCTTAAGCATGCCCGCAAGGGGCAGTTGGTCTGGCGTGCGTCCGTCTTCCACGAAGACGTCGCACGTCGCCGGAAACCGGCACTTTGAGGTCCTGGGGGTCGTGTCCCCGACCGCTCACGCGCGAGCGTGCTCATGTGGCTCCGGCCCATGGGTGGTCATCAACACTTACCAGAAACGAAGCGCACATGAGAGACCTCAACTACCAACTCAAAACCCTTTGCCGGAACAACCGGGACGGCAGCTACGCCACCCAGGCGCAGCGCCTGTGGATGCTGGACCAGATGGCGAACCAGCTACATGACCTTGGCTTCCGGCAGATGAGCGCGCAGTCGCTCAAACCCAAACACGTGGAAGCTCTCATCAAGCACTGGCAGGACGCGAACCTCGCGGTCGCGACCATCAAGAACCGCATGACGGCGCTCCGGTGGTGGGCGGAGAAGGTGAACCGCCAGAACGTCATTGCCCGGACCAACGACCACTACGGCATTCCGGACCGGCAGTTCGTGAGCAACGTCAGCAAGGCGCAGTCGGTCTCGACTGAGGCCCTGGCCGGCATCAAGGACGCGCACGTCCGGATGAGTCTCGAACTCCAGCAGGCCTTCGGGCTGCGGCGGGAGGAGGCCATCAAGTTCGTCCCAGCCTATGCGGACAAGGGCGACCACCTGAGCTTGAAGGACACCTGGACCAAGGGCGGCAAGGCGCGGGACATCCCCATCCGCACCGACGCCCAACGCGAAGTGCTGAACCGCGCCCACCAGCTTGCAGGCCGCGGCTCGCTCATCCCGCCGAATCGCAACTACGTGCGGCAACTCCGCATCTACGAAGGGCACACCAGCCGCGCCGGCCTCTCGAAGCTGCACGGACTGCGCCATGCCTACGCCCAGCAGCGCTACCAGGAACTGACCGGCCTGCCTTGCCCGGCCGCCGGTGGGCCGGTCTCCGCCGAACTCACCCCGGACCAGAAGGCAACCGACACCGCCGCCCGGCTCACCATCAGCCGCGAACTCGGCCACGAGCGGGAAGCCGTGACGGCCATTTACTTAGGCCGCTGAAGAGAAAACCAGCATGCCGCAAGCCCCGCCCATCACCCCCCGGCTGCTCCGCTTCCGCGACGCGCCGCGCTACCTCGGCATGGACCGCAACCGCTTCAACCGCGAGGTCCGACCCTGCCTCACCGAACTCCGCATTGGACCCCAGGGGATTGCTTTCGACCGCCTTGAACTGGACGCCTGGGTTGAGGACTATAAGCGCCGCAACGGGCGTCCCGCCTCCAATCCACAAGGAGAAGGAATATGGGACGCAAGAGAATCCCGGGGCTGCGTGAACGCGGTGGGATCTGGCATATCGACAAGCAGATCTTCGGTCGCAAGATTCACGAAAGCACTGGAACGAGCGACCTCAAGACGGCCGAGCTGATCTTGGCACGGCGCATTGAGCAAGCCCGACTTGAGAAGATGTTCGGGGTCCGGCCACGCCGGGTGTTTCGCGAGGCGGCAACGCGCTACCTCGAAGAGAACCTGACTTTAAGGAGCATCGCGGATTACGCGCTGCATCTCCGGCAGCTGGACCCGTACATCGGTGATCTGGAAATCGAGCAGGTGCACCTCGGCACCTCGCGCAAGTTCATCGAGGCGAGGCAGCAGGCAGGCGTCAAGAACAAGAGCATCAACCTCGCCTTGAGCGTTGTGCGGCGGGTGCTGAACTTGGCGGCGAGACTATGGCGGGACGAGTCAGGGAAGACCTGGCTTGAGACCGCCCCGTTGATCCAGATGCTGCCGATCAACGATACGCGCAAGCCCTATCCCTTGTCATGGGAAGAGCAGGGGATCTTGTTGCAGGCCTTGCCGGACCACCTGGCCCGGATGTGTCTCCTCAAGATCAACACCGGGTGTCGTGAGCAGGAGGTGTGTCGCCTGCGCTGGGAGTGGGAGATCAAGGTGCCGGAACTCGACACCTCGGTGTTCATCATTCCGGGCTCGGGCGTGAAGAACGGCGAGGACCGCTTGGTGGTGCTGAACCGGGTGGCGAAGTCGGTGGTGGAGGGCATGCGGGGAATGCATCCCACGCATGTGTTCAGCTATCGCGGGCATCCGGTGCTCAAGATCAACAACAGCGCCTGGAAGCGACTCCGTGCGACGGTGGGTCTGAAGCATGTCCGGGTGCACGACTTGAAGCACACGTTTGGTCGACGGCTGCGCGCCGCAGGGGTGCCGCTGGAGACGAGGAAAGTGCTGCTGGGTCACCGCAACGGCGACATCACTTCGCACTACTCGGCTCCGGAGTTGGCGGAGTTGCTGGAAGCGGCGAACCGGGTGTGTGAAGGAAAGTCCGGCAAAACTCCGGCACTGGTGGTGCTGAAACAAAAAACGGCTATCGAAGCCTCGATAACCGTTTGATATTAGCCAGTGGTCTGGCGCGCCCGGAAGGATTCGAACCTCCGACCCCCTGGTTCGTAGCCAGGTACTCTATCCAGCTGAGCTACGGGCGCGTAGGGGCGGCATCATAAACGGTTTGGGACTTCAGGTGCACCCCTTTCAGCAGAGAATTTCGGGTGCTGTTTTGCCCAAGGCCTGCGCGGCTCGTTACACTCAACCTACTACCCCTTAACTCGCCTCGAGGTGCGCGACATGCTGAAGCAAATGGACATCAACTGTGACATGGGCGAAAGCTTTGGGAATTGGCACATGGGTGATGACGAAGGGATGATGCCCTACATCACCACGGCCAATGTGGCCTGCGGTTTCCACGCCAGCGATCCGGTGACGATGATCAACACGGTGAAGCTGGCCAAGCAGCACGGCATCGCGGTGGGCTCGCATCCTGGCCTGCCGGACTTGTTGGGATTCGGCCGGCGCGCCATGAATATCACCGCTGAAGACGCCTACGCCTATGTGGTCTATCAGGTGGGCGCGCTGCAGGCCTCGCTCGCGGTGGAAGGCATGAAGCTCCATCACATCAAGCCGCACGGCGCGTTCTATTCGGTGTTGAAAGCAAATGAGGAGCTGGCCGAAGCGGTGGCGGAAGGCATTCTCAAACTCTCCGATGCCCCGATGCTGTACTGGCCCGCACCGACCACCGCCGCGCTGCCCACGGCCTGCAAGAAGCGCGGGATTCGCGTGGTGGGTGAAATCTATCCGGACCTCCAGTACGCCCCAGACGGCGCGCTGGTGATTCAGCGTCACAAGCACCTTACCGACGTGGCCTTTGCGGCCTCTCAGGTCGAGTGCTACGTGACCACCGGCAAGGTGCAGGCGATGGACGGCTCGCTGGTCGAGCTCGACGCCGAAAGTCTCTGCATTCACGGCGACGGCCCCAACTGCGTGGAAGTCGCCATCGCCATTCAGGAGCGCTTGAAAGCGCTTGGCTGCAAAATCGCGCCGGTCATGGCCTAGCGCACAAGGAACTTAAAATGAAATTTGGTCTGCTCTTTACCTTTCAGTTGCCGCCCGGTTGCGGCATCGGCTGGCACGAACCCTATCAGGACATGCTGCAGTGTCTGCCCCGCGCCGAAGCACTGGGCTATCACTCCATGTATCTCGCCACGCATCACGCCAAGACCGACGGCCTGTGTCCGGGCCCTATCCCAACGCTTGGCGCGGCGGCGGCCGTCACCAAGACGATGAAAATCGGCACGGCGGTGATGCTCACCGCGCTCTACGCCCCGCTCAAACTGGCCGAAGACCTGGCCGTGCTGGATAACATCTCCCAGGGCCGGCTCATCGTGGGCGTGGCGCCGGGCTATGTGGCGGAGGAGTTCGCGGCGCACGGCATTCCACGCGAAGAGCGCGTGGGCCGGTTTGAAGAAGGGCTCGACCTGATGATCGAGGCCTGGACCAAGGACGAATTCGAATTTAACGGCAAGTACTACAAAGTGCCGCGCACGGTGATGACGCCCAAGCCCTACCAGAGGCCCTATCCGGAGCTGTGGTACGGCGTGTCGGCCAAGTCGTCTTTGCGCCGTGCGGCGCGTCGGCATGCGATTCAGATCATGTCGCCCCGCTACGGGGTGGAAGAACTCCTCGCGCACTACGCGCCCTATGAAGCCGCCGCCGCCGAGATTGGCTGGACGATTCCGGCCAAACCCATCATTCGTCAGGTGTTTGTAGGCCCGACCATGCAGGCCGCCGAAGCCATCGCCGCGCCGGCCATTGAGCATCTCTACCGCGAGGTTTACGGCAAGGCGTCAGCCGCCGGCGATCGCAATCTGCGCAACGACGATGGCAGCGTCATTACCGACCACACGCAGGTCAGTTTCGATACCTTCAAGCAGCGTTACATCGTGGGCACGCCGGAATTTGCGATCGAGGAAATCGCCAAATATCGGGACGGTCTGGGATGTACGGAAATGGTGTGCTGGATGCACATGCCGGGCATCCGTGGGGCCGACGCGATGGCGTCGGTGGAACTCTTTGCGCGGGAAGTGATGCCGGCGTTTAACGCGGCCTAAGGTCTTCGTTTCCGCCGCTTTTGCGGCCGG
>CAMCQE010000067.1 GCA_945876945.1 Klebsiella pneumoniae | reverse complement strand
AAACCGACTCGACCTACACCCAGGCTTTGGCCGGTGCGAGCAGCGCCAGTTTTGGCGGCGCGAGCGGGCACCTGGTCACCCTGACCTCCAGTGCGGAAAACAGCGACGTGCTGAATCTGCTGGTCACCCCCAACAGTGATTCGCTACCCCATGCCAATCCGTGGATTGCGCTCAGCGATGCGCTGCAGGAAGGCGTCTGGAAATGGCAGGCGGGTCCGGAGCAGGGCAACACGGTAAGCACGACGCTCTGGGCGTCTGGCGAGCCGACCGAGGCGGCGATTACAGGGGCCGAGACGCCCGCCACCACGGGCAATTTGCTCGCGGTCGACCCCAGCAGCGGGAACAGCAGTCTGCTGTTCTACGCGTGGGACGAAGCCACTGGCAAGTTCTTCCTGCAGGGCCTGCCGCTGACGATGGATGGTCTGCTGGGTTCGGCCACCGCCGATCATCAATACAGCCTCACGGGACTCTCGAGCTTCTTTACCGGGATCAGCAGCGCCAACTGGGGCGTGATTGCGGCGGACAATTTGGGCTCTGATTTCGAAGGCTATCGGGTGTTTGCCTCGGTGCCGTCAACGACTTCGCTTACTGCCGATGGGTTCGGCGACAAAAACAACTTCGTGGTAAAAGCCGCGGCGGAATATCTGGACCTTTACCTGAACAGATCTATCAGCGCCGGCTACGCGGATGGGCCATGGCCCTTGATGGTGACTGACCCCAATAAAACCAACGACATCAACCCTAACGAGACGCTCAGTTTCGATCTGGGGGGCAACGGCATGGTGCAGACCACCGGCAGCCTGGTGGATGGCGCGCAGCTCTTTGCCTGGTTGCTGGAGAACATCACGCCCGAGCTAATCGAGCCCACCACCTTCACCCAGTACGGCAACTGGACCTTGAGCCTCACCAACAACACGCTGACCTACTCGGATGCCACGTTCGAGTTTGCGAAGCTGGGGGCCACGGGCTGGTTCGACAGCAAGGCCTCAACGCCGAGCTGGTATGTGGCGGAGTTTGAAGACGTGGCGGTGCCGGCGGATGCAACAATTAGTGAGTCCTACGCGTACGTGAATGGCGTTCGCGAAGAGACGCTGATCAACATCGAGAACCTGCTGGGCGGTAGCGGCAACGACACGCTGGGCGGCAACGCCAATGACAACCGTCTGGAAGGCAACGGGAGCAATGACCTGTTAATCGGTGCGGCGGGTAACGACGTGCTGGTGGGCGGTGCCGGTGGCGACAGCTTCCGCTTCGACGCCATTCTCAACGGCACGACCAACGTGGATACGGTCTCGGACTTCGACGGCGCGGGCACGGTTGGCGGCGACGTCATCGAGCTTGAGCAGCTGATATTTGCTGAGCTCACCCCCACCACGGTGCTGTCCACGGTGTTTGAATCGGGAACGACTGATGTTGCGACTGCCTCGAGCACCCGCCTCATCTACAACAGCACCTCTGGCGCGCTGTTCTACGATCAGGATGGTAGCGATGTGGTCTCCAGCCCGGTGCAGTTCGCCACCCTCGCCACCCAGCCGGCGCTGACGGCGGGCGACTTCCTGGTGGTCTAAGCGCCACACCCCCGCGATATCTGGTGACGGATATCGCGGGGAGCGCCGGCAAGATTCCTGAGTCTCTCCTGACAGACCTTGCCGCTCGCTACGCTAATCGCAGTGCGGTAATCTGCAACCCGAGTCAAAGCCCGCGGGCAGGCCGCCTTAATGCAAGATCTCCTTCGAAATTTCCGTCGCTACTGGTTCTACGCCGGCTTCTTCAGTTTTTTCGTCAACATCCTGACCTTGGCGTCGCCGCTGTACATGCTGCAGGTCTACGACCGTGTACTCACCAGCCGCAGCCAGGAGACGCTCGTTGCGCTGACCGTTATCACGCTCGCCATGATGATTGTGATGACGCTGCTGGAAGGCGTGCGCTCCCGTGTATTGCAAACCGCAGGCTTGGCGCTGGAAGCGCAAGCCGGCCCACTGGTCGTAGGGCGCCTGATGGAAGGCACGGCCAACCCGGCATCGCGCAATTCCCAGCAGCAGGCAACGCTGCGGGACACCCAACTTCTCTCGCAGTTTATTTCGGGCCCTGGCGTACAGGCTTTCTTCGACGCGCCCTGGGCGCCCATTTTTCTCATCGTCATTTTCTGCATGCATTGGATGATGGGCCTGTTCGCACTGGGCGGCGCGCTCTTGCTGTTCGCGACTGCGGTGCTCAACGAACGCATTACTCGCGGCGCGCTGGAAGAAGCGGGGCGCGAGCAGCGCAAGGCCAATCGCTTCGTTGAAAGCTCGCTGCAAAACGCCGAAGTGGTCGTCGCGCTAGGCATGCAAGACAACGTCATTTCGCGCTGGCGCAAGCTGGGTCAGCGTGGCATCGCCGCGCAGGCGCGCGCCGGACGCCTCGGCGGCATCTTCTCGGGCAGCACCAAATTTTTTCGACAGGCACTGCAAACCCTCATGCTCGGGGTGGGCGCTTGGGCCGTCATCGAGATGCAGGCCTCGCCCGGCATCATGATTGCGGCCACCATCATTCTCGGAAAAGCACTGGCGCCGGTGGAACTCGCGGTGGCGGGCTGGCGCGCTTTCGTCGACGCTCAGGGGGCTTACAAGCGGCTTGATGAGTTGATGCGCGAGCAGCAACTCGACGAGGCCAACCGCACGGTTTTGCCCGAACCCAAAGGCCAGCTTACGGTCGAGAATGTGTCGTTCGCGATCCGTAACCCCGACCGCATCATTCTGCGCGGGGTCAGTTTTGCCTTGGCGCCGGGCGAATCTCTGGGCTTGATTGGGCCCAGTGCCGCCGGCAAGTCAACGCTCGCCCGCATGATTGCCGGTGTCTGGCGACCCACTCAGGGCGCGGTTCGACTGGACGGCGCCGAACTCTCGCAATGGAACCGCGGCCAACTCTCCCAGCACTTAGGCTATCTGCCGCAGGACGTTGAACTGCTGGCGGGCACCGTCGCCGAGAACATCGCCCGCCTTGGCGAAGTGAACAGCGAGCAGGTGGTGGCTGCCGCCCAGTTGGCGCAAGTGCATGAGCTTATTCTCAGCCTGCCGCAAGGCTATGAAACCGACATTGGTGAGCGCGGGGTGAATCTTTCAGCCGGCCAGCGTCAGCGCGTCGGACTCGCTCGCGCGCTCTATGGCGTTCCGCGGCTGGTGGTACTGGATGAACCCAATTCCAATCTCGACGCTGCCGGCGAAGATGGCCTCGTTGGCTGTCTGCGCAATCTGAAAGCGGCCGGCGTCACCTGCGTCATCGTAAGCCACAAGCCAAGCTTGCTCTCCGGCGTCGACCGTCTGGCCGTACTGCGCGAAGGCAAGATGGAGCTTTTCGGCCCTACCGCCGAAGTGATGAAGCAATTAAGCAAACCCCCGGGGCCACCCTTGCAGGCGGTCAAAGACGAGGCGATGAAACGTGGCTGACGCGCAACTCAAGGTCGTGGGCGACGAGCAGCCGCCCGCGCTGGATGCGCGGTCATCTGTCCGCGCCGGCCTCATCATTATTGCCGTGAGCTTTCTGGGCTTTGGCGGTTGGGCTGCGCTGGCGCCCTTGGGCGCGGCGATCATCGCGCCGGGTGAAGTGAAGGTCGAATCCAATCGCAAAACCGTGCAGCACCTTGAAGGCGGCATCATCGCCGCCATTCACGTACACGATGGTGACGTGGTGCAGGCCGGACAAACGCTCATTGAACTGCAGAGCGAACAAATTCTGGCCAGCGTTGATATTGCCAGCGACGCGCTGGACGCCGAACTCGCCAAGAACGCGCGCTTGCGCAGCGAGCGGGACCAACTCTCTGCAGTGACGTTTCCCCCTGAACTCAGCGCACGTAGCACCGAGCCAAAGATTGTGGAGCTGCTAGACAGCGAGCGGCGTTTTTTCACCAGCAAGCGAACCGCGCTTGAGACGCAGCTCAAGCTGATGCAACGACAGATCGATGAGTCGCGCCAGGAAATCAACGCGCTGCAGGAACAGGTCAGTGCAGAAGAACGTGCGATTAGCCTTTATGACGAAGAGGTGGCCGCCAATCGCACACTGGAGGCCAAGCAGTACGTGCAGAAGCCGCAAATTCTGGCCCTGCGCCGTGGAATGGAGGATTTTGTCTCCCGCAAGGGCGGTCATCGAGCTGACGTTGCGCGGGCCCAGCAGCGCATCACAGATCTTGAGCTCCGCAGCGTTGGGTTAACCGATCGCTACGTGCAGGAAGCGGCCGCCGAACTGACCGACTCGCAGGCCAAGGTGTTCGATCTTCGGGCCCGAATGCGGCCGAGCAAGGATGCCTTGCAGCGGCAGCGCATCGTCGCGCCCATTGGCGGTACGGTCGTGGGGCTCGCGGTGTTTACCGTGGGCGGCGTGATCCGCCCGGGCGAACCGTTAATGGACATCGTGCCCTCAGAGAAGCGGCTGATCTTCGAGGCCCGATTGGATGTGAAAGATATTGATGAAGTGAAGGTCGGCGCCCGCGCCGAGGTTCGCATCAGCGCTCTGGATCAACGCATCACGCCGCTGATCGAAGGGACTGTTGAGTACGTGTCACCCGACCGGATGACAGAGGAGCAAACGAATATCCCCTACTACGTGGTGCACGTGATAGCGGACCCAGAATCCCTTAGCAAGGCGGGCAAGCTTGCGCTTCAGCCCGGGATGTCGGCAGAGATTTTCGTAAAGACGCGCGAGCGCACGCTTCTGCAGTACTGGTTGGAACCCATCACCACGGTGCTTCGCCACACCATGCGGGAGACCTGAGCGCGTCGCCGCGCTTCAGGCTCTGACTTTCTGAAAATCGGCGGGTGTCAGCCGCGCCGATTCGATCAGTGACACGATCACGGGCGCATCGTTGATGTGCGCCATTGCCAGCAACGCGAAGCGGGCCAGAAACAGCGAGCTTTGACCTGGTACCTGCTCGGTTACAGCGTCACAGAGCAGGGCGTACACGTGGTCAAGGTCTTTTTCGGTCATCATCAATCCTGAATTTTCTAAAACGGCGGGCGCAGCTTCCGCGCTTGCCTGCCGCCTCTTGCAGCTCGCTCCAGTATCCCGCAGAGCCGGCTATAACAATGTGATGAAGGTCCGCTTTCCGGAACGTCCGGCGGACTCTCTGAGTCTTAAATGGTGCTGCCGCCGTCAATGACAAAATTTTGCCCGGTGGTGAAGCTCGACGCGCGGCTCGCGAGATAAACCGCGATGCCCGCGATTTCATCGGGCTCGCCAATGCGTCGCAGCGGGTCGTTGATCGTGCGCTCGGCGAGGAGCACCGGGTTTTCCCACAGGGCGCGGGCAAAGTCGGTGCGAATGAGGCCCGGCGAAATCGCGTTGACCCGCACATTGTGCTGGCCGTGCTCCACGGCAAGGTTGCGCACCAGCTGCAGGTCGGCAGCCTTGGAAATGCAGTAGGCGCCCAGCGTGTCGTGGCCGCGCAGCCCGCCAATTGAAGAGACAACGATGATCGATCCATCTTTGCGTTCGATCATCTCAGGCAGCACCAGATTGACCAGCCAATGGTTGGCCATGATGTTCACGCCCAGAATTTTCTGGAAGGCCTCGTCCGGCAGGTCGCGCATTGAGCCGTAGAACGGATTCACCGCCGCGTTACACACCAGCGCATCAATTTTGCCGAGTTGGGCGTGGGTGGCTGCGACCAGCTTTTCCAACTCGGCCTTGGTGCTGATGTTGGCCGGAATCGACACCGCCCCGCCGGGGCCGTTCGGGAGTTCGGCGTTGATACTTGCCGCGACTTCCTCACACGCCGGCGCCTTACGGCTGGAAATAACGACCTTGGCCCCATGGCGCGCCAGTTCGGTGGCGATCGCGCGGCCGATGCCCTTGGTGGATCCGGTAACGAGGGCGACCTTGCCGGTCAGGTCAAACAGCGTGCTGGCCATGGCGTGTGTAGGGCTCCGTAAGTTTCGGTGAAGGGTCGCAGTATCGGTGCAGCGCGAGCGGAACGCGAGCGTAGTACATTGCCGCCCATGCTCGTCATCTCCCCTAGAATTGTCATCCCGGACCATGAAATTCAGACCGACGCCATCCGCGCCCAGGGCGCCGGCGGTCAGAACGTCAACAAGGTCGCGAGCGCCGTTCACCTCCGCTTCGATATCGTCGCCTCTTCCCTGCCCGAAGCCATCAAGGCCCAACTGCTGGCCGGTAGCGACCGCCGCATCACCCGCGACGGCGTGGTGGTGATCAAAGCCCAGCGCCATCGCACTCAGGAGCGCAATCTGGAGGACGCGCTCGAGCGCCTGCGTGAACTGGTGCTGGCGGCCACCCATGTGCCGAAGCCGCGTAAGGCCACCCGACCCACGCGCGGCTCCCAGCAGCGTCGCCTGTCCGAGAAAACCCATCGGGGCCAAATCAAATCCCTGCGCGGCAAGCCGGACGATCACTGAGCCCGCCCTGCCGACGGCCCAACAATCTGACGCGCGCTTTGTCTGCGTCATTTCGCCACCGCCTACTTCCTCCCACCATGAGCGCCTGCGAATCACGCGTTTGGCGATGACCAAAAGGAAGCCGCATGGGCAAGACCAATCAAATTAACGTCGCCTACGCCATAGGCGCGCTGTTGCTGTTGCTGATCTTTCAGGCGTGGTGGAGCGATTGGCGCGGCGTTGACCCAATTACCTACAGCGAATTCCAGACGCTGTTGAAGAACGGCGACGTGGCGTCCATCAGGGTCGGTAGCCGGGAGTTACAGGGCCAATTGCGCCAGGCCCGGCCCGACGGCCACCTCCGCTTTTCCACGGTGCGGGTAGAGCCCGAGTTCGCCCGCGAGCTGGCCGCCAGCAACGTAGAGTTTGCGGGCCTCATCGAAAGCACTTTCTGGCGCGACATGCTGTCCTGGGTGCTGCCCACCCTGTTCTTTTTCGCGATCTGGATGCTGGTGATTCGGCGCATGGCCGAGAAACAGGGCTTTGGCGGGCTGATGTCCATCGGGAAGTCGCGCGCCAAGGTGTATGTGGAACGCGCCACCGGGGTGAAGTTTGAAGACGTGGCGGGGGTCGACGAAGCCAAGGAAGAACTGCAGGAGGTAGTCGACTTCCTCAAAGACCCGGTGCAACACGGACGCCTGGGCGCCCGTATTCCTAGAGGCGTGCTGCTGGTGGGGCCGCCGGGCACCGGCAAAACGCTGCTCGCGCGCGCTGTCGCAGGACAGGCCGGCGTGCCGTTTTTCTCGATTTCAGGCGCGGAGTTTGTCGAAATGTTCGTCGGCGTGGGGGCAGCGCGGGTGCGCGATCTTTTTGACCAGGCCCGTCAGACCGCGCCCAGCATTATTTTTATTGATGAACTGGATGCCTTGGGCCGCGCGCGGGGCTACGGTAATTTCGGCGGCGGTCACGACGAAAAAGAGCAGACATTGAACCAGCTTTTGTCGGAGCTGGACGGCTTCGACCCCTCCAGCGGCATTGTGCTGCTGGGCGCGACGAATCGTCCCGAAGTGCTAGACCCCGCGTTGTTGCGCGCCGGGCGCTTCGACCGTCAGGTGCTGGTGGACCGTCCCGATCGCAGCGGACGCCTGCAAATCCTGAACGTGCACGCGCGCAAAATCAGCCGGGCCGAAGGCCTCGACCTCGCGCAGATCGCAGCCCTCACCCCCGGTTTTACGGGGGCCGATCTGGCGAATCTGGTGAACGAAGCAGCCTTGCTGGCAACCCGGCGCAAGGGCGAGTCGGTGACCGCGGATGACTTTACCCGCGCGATCGAGCGCATCGTTGCCGGGGTGGAAAAGCACTCGCGGCTGATGGGCAATGAAGAGCGTCACGCGGTGGCGGTGCATGAAATTGGGCACGCGCTGGTGGCGATGTCGCTACCGGCCATCGACGCCGTGCACAAGGTTTCGATCATTCCACGCGGCATTGGCGCTCTGGGCTACACGCTGCAGCGTCCCACCGAAGACCGCTTTCTCATGACGCGCCAGCATCTCAAAGATCGCATGGCGGTGCTGATGGGCGGGCGCGCCGGCGAAGCGCTGACATTTAACGAAATCTCGACCGGCGCGGCCGACGACCTCGACAAGGTGACCGAAATCGCGCGTCACATGGTGATGCGCTACGGCATGGTCGAGAGCGTGGGGCAGGTGGTGTATGACGAAGCGAAACCGCATTTTCTGGGTGAAGGCTTGGCCTCGGGCGCGATTACGCGCAGCCACGGCGAAGCCACTGCGCGGGAAATCGACCTCGCGGTGAAGGCCTTGCTGGAGGAAGCTTTTGGGCGCGCGGTGGCGATCTTGCAGCGACGCCGCGCGGCGCTCGAGGCCGGCGCCGCGTTGCTGCTTGCGCGAGAATCGCTCACCGCGGAAGAGTTACCGTTTCGCGCGGAGTACACGCCGACGCTGACACCCGTGCCGCCATCATCAATAATCCCCGCCGAGGCGCTCGCCTCATGACCAACCCAACACCTACCACCAAAGTCAGGGGAGTGCGGCGCATGAAGAAGGTCGAAGAAGCTGTGAAGGCGATGCTGGATCGCGAGGAAATTCGCGAACTGCCGGCCCGTTACTGCGATTTGGTTTGGCGTAATGAAATTGAAGCGTTGGTGAAGCTGTTTACCCCCGACGGCGAGTTCGTGATGGTGACACCCACCCAGACCTATACCGCGCGTGGCCACAAGGAGCTGCTGGACTTTTATGTGCGTGGGCTCGCCATGACGCCGCGCCCCTTCATTCACAACATGGTGGTGGAGCTGGGTAAGAAAGGACACGCGGTGGGGCGCTGCTATCTCGAACTGCGGAGCGCCAAGCGCGACATGGCCTGGCTCGGCACCGGCCACTACCTCGACCACTACGAGAAGCACAAAGGCAGCTGGAAATTTGCCCGGCGCGAATTCACCGCCTTACGCATGGAAGACCTCCCGGCGGGAGCTAGCGCGCCGGCCCCGGCCAAGGCCAAGCCCGCAGCCAAGGCTGCGCCCCGCGCCCGTAAGCCCAGGGTCTCGAAAGCCTGAGAGTTAAGCCGCAAGCCCTGCCCGCGAGGAGACTCGCGGCCGCAGGGCTGTTCGGCCGTTCGCTCAGCCCGCGACTAAGCGCCGCGCGTGATTCGCGTCGCCTGCCGGACGGCCAACACCACGCTGAGCACCAGCGCCAGCGCGTTCACGCCGGCCGAGAGCAGAAACGCGGTGTCGTACTCGCCCGTTGTGTCGTGTAGCCAGCCGGCGAGCCACGGGCCTAGCGCCGCCGGTGAAGCCGCGATCGCGAACAACGCACCCACCACGCTGGCCACATGCGCCCGGCCAAACAGCACCGAGCAAATCGGTGCCACCACCGTTACACCACCGCCGTAGGAAAACCCGAACACGGCCGCCGCCAGCCACAGCCAGAGCAGCGAATGGGCATAGGTGAAGAGCAGGAATGAGACCGTTTGGAGCGCGAAAATACCGATGAGCGCCGGAAACTGACCCAGGCGATCGGAGAGCACTCCGGACATCAGCCGGCCCGCCACGCCACCGATGCCAATCGCGCTCAACACCGAGGCCGCCGCCACTTTGCCAAAGCCAAGATCCTCCGCATAAGCCGCGGCATGCACGAAGGGCACAAACACCACCAGCCAGGTCAGCAGGTAAATGCCGATGAGGAGCAGGAACGGCTCGGTCCACAGCACTTCGCGCACCGTCATGCCGGTCACCGCCGGATTGCTCTGCAGCGGCGCCGGATCGCCATCGGGCCACAGGCCCACCGACTCCGGGTCGCGCGCCATAAAGCGTGCCGCGACCAGAATCAGCAGCGCGGCAATCGCGGCCATGCCGCCCAGAGTGGCCCGCCAGCCGTAGGCCGCAACGGCGGCTGCCGCGAGCGACGGCACGAGAAAATTACCGAAACTGGTGCCGCTCGACGCCAGCGCCACCGCAAAGCCGCGACGCCGGGTAAACCAGCGCGCCACGGTGGCATTGCACGGCACCCACGCCACGCTCATGCCAAACGACGCCACCACGCCTAGCGATAACAGCAACTGCCAGCGGGTGGTAACGAGTGCGCTCAGGCCCCAGCCGATGCCAAGCAAACCCGCGCCGCAGGCAATCACCGCGCGCGGCCCGAAACGGTCGGTCGCGCGTCCGGTGACGGCGCTCAGCACGCTGTAGCCGAAGACATAGACGGAATAGGGCAGGGCGGTGTCGGCACGCGTCCAGCCCAGCTCCTCGGCCATCGGTGTGACAAATACGCCGTAGCTGAACTGAAGCCCGTAGGCCAGAAACAGCACCGAGAAGGCCGCGGCCACCACGACCCATCCCTGGAAAAAACGTGCGTTGAGCGGTGGTGTAGAGCTAGGCACCAGAGGCATCTGCCGCAGGGAAAGTGCCGGCACGGTACTTGACCCTGCCCGCTGGCGGCAATCGTCGGACTTGATGCGGCGAAACGATCTACAAAGCGAGCGTGATTGGTCACAATAGCGAGCACTCTCAAAAGGCCGCTCGGCCACGCTCCATCGCAACCAGGAGAATTCCCATGAATGGCGCCGAAGCCCTCATCGCTACGCTCGTGCAAAGTGGCATCGATCTCTGTTTCGCCAATCCAGGCACCTCGGAAATGCAGCTCGTGGCGGCGATCGATCGCGTGCCCGGTATGCGGCCGGTGCTGGCGCTGGACGAAGGCGTGGTGACCGGCGCGGCCGACGGCTACGCCCGCATGGCGGGCAAACCGGCCTGCACCCTGCTGCATCTGGGGCCCGGTCTCGCCAACGGGGTGTCGAATCTGCACAACGCCCGCAAGGCGTTTTCGCCGGTAATTAATGTGGTCGGTGACCACGCCACGTACCACTTGGGCTTCGACGCCCCGCTCACGGCCGACATCGAAGGCATTGCCCGCCCGGTGTCCCACTGGGTGAAAACCAGCGCCAATGCTGAAGATCTCGCCGCCGACGGCGCGCAGGCCATTGCCGCCGCGGGCGGCATGCCGGGCCGGGTGGCAACCCTGATTGCGCCGGCCGACGCTGCGTGGACCGAGCTCCCTGTCGACTATCAGCTGCCGGCCGTGCAACTACCCCCGGCTTTACCGCTGGTCGGCGCTGAGCAAATCGCCAGCACCGTCGCCGCGATTCGGGCGGCGCGAAATCCCATGCTGTTGCTCGGTGGCGAGGCCCTGGTCGGCGAGGCCCTGATGAACGCTGGCCGCATCGCCGCCCACTGCGGGCTGCGTCTGCATGCCGAAACCTTTAACCGCCGGATTGCGCGCGGCGCAGGTCGCCTGCCGCTGGTGCCGCTGCCGTATCGCGGCGAAGTCGCGCTGGAGCTCATCGCCGACGTTGACCTGATGGTGCTGGTGGGGTCGAAGCGCCCCGTGGCGTTCTTTGCCTACCCGGAGAAACCCAGCGTGCTGGTGCCGCCGGGCTGCGCCGTGCATCCGTTCGCCGGCCCTGCCGACGATGTGCCGGCCGCACTCGCCGCGCTGGCGCAGGCGCTGGGCGCCGCGTCCGCCCTGCCTGTGCTGCAAGCGCTGCAGCTTCCACCCGCGGCGAGCGGGCGACTCGACGCCACGGCTATCGCGGCGACGGTCGCCCGCCATATCCCCGAACAGGGGATCGTGGTGGATGAATCGATCACCGGCTCGCTGCCGGCCCAGCAGATGAGCATCGGCAGCGCGCCCCACGACTACGTGCAGCTCTGTGGCGGTTCGATTGGTAACGGCCTGCCGCTCGCCGTGGGCGTGGCGCTGGGCGCGCCGGGACGCAAGGTGATCTGTCTGGAAGGGGACGGCAGCGCCATGTACACCATTCAGTCGCTGTGGACGATGGCGCGAGAGCGTCTCGACGTCATCACCATCATCTACGCCAACCGCAGCTACGCCATCCTCAACTTTGAGTTCGACCGCGTGGGCGGCGGCGCGCAGGGGCCGAAGGCGCATTCCATGTTGGCGATTGGCGATCCGGCGATGGATTTTGTGGCGCTGGCCCGTGGCATGGGCGTCAACGGCGCGCGTGCCGACACGGCCGAGGAACTAGACGCCTTGCTCGCGCAGATGGTGCGGGAGCCGGGGCCGCATCTGATTGAGGCGATTCTGGGCTGAGGAATCAAGTGCGGGCGTTGAGGCAGTGCCAGCCGGTTCAGGCTTCAGTGGGGAGTGCCTGAACGGGCTTCCAGCGCTTTTAGCTACGAAATCCCCCAAATGCAGTTCGTGGACACCGTTGGCGCACTCAAAGTGGTGATCGGGGCCATGGGTCAGCCTGACGCTCGCTCCCCGGCTACCCCCGTTTCCCGACAAGGAAGTTCAGCAACGATTTGCGTGAGCAGAACCTTCTCCCCCTCAGCTTTCTTGAGCCGCTCGGCCCGCGAGACATGCAGGCCGCCATGCTTCTGCCATCAGATTCTTGATCTGGCGCAAATAGCCCACCAAGTTGTCTGGACTTTTCAATCTCGGCATTAGCGCGTCTAATATGACCCGTCCATTCCATACGAGAAGCACGTTTAAGCATCATCGCAATGCCTAACTTGTTTCGTTCTGATTGAAATCCCGGCGACGGGATAGCCTTGTGAGGCGTTTCACATCCTATAAAAGTGCAATTTGGGGGAAATCCGCGTGATTACAAAACAGATTTGGTCTAAAGCCACCGCATTGGTGACCTCGGGAACAGCCTTGGCGTTATGCAGCGCATCTGCCGCAGCATCGTCATCAGTGCTGAAACCCGATGACTTCGTAGGCATTTCGTTCTGGTTGATTTCGATGGCGCTCATTGCGTCAACGGTCTTTTTCTTTCTTGAGCGAGACCGTGTCTCCGCCAAATGGAAAACGTCGCTGACCGTGTCAGGGCTGGTCACTTTGGTGGCCGCAGTGCACTACTTCTACATGCGCGATGTGTGGGTCGCGACCGGCTCCACACCTACCGTGTTTCGATACATCGACTGGTTGATCACGGTCCCTCTGTTGATGATCGAGTTCTACCTGATCTTGTCGGCCATCGCCAAAGTGCCCGCTGGCGTCTTCTGGCGCCTGATGATTGGCACACTGGTGATGCTGGTCGGTGGCTATGTCGGTGAGGCTGGTTACGTGTCGGTGTGGCCAGCGTTCGTGGTTGGCATGATTGGCTGGGCCTACATTCTCTATGAGATTTTCATGGGTGAAGCCAGCAAAATTAACGCGAACAGCGCGCCACCCTCAGTGCAGTCGGCTTTCAACACCATGCGTTGGATCGTCACCATCGGTTGGGCGATTTACCCCGTGGGTTACTTCTTCGGCTACTTGACGGGTTCAAACCCAGCCGACAGCGCGAATGCACTCAACGTCATTTATAACCTGGCCGACGTGTTGAACAAGATTGCCTTCGGCCTGATTATTTGGAACGTTGCCGTCAGCGAATCTGAGAGCGCGGCGAAGCACTAAGGCCTCACGATGAAACCGTTTTCTCCGGCCGCTAAAGCCGGAGAAAACGGTTGGCGCATCGAATCGGAATTTCGATCGTGACGGGGGCACCCAATGGCCAAGATTATGCGCAGACCGGCTGTAGGCTTGAGCGACATCGAGTCCTCGCTAACGGCCGTAGAACTTTGCATGCACGACGCTTTAAGCCCAGAAACGTTGCCCGTCACGCAAGCGCGAGGGGCGGCCCGGAGCGCGGCCGGTTATCACCTGAAAGCCGGTGGCAGACGAGTGCGGGCCCGGTTGGCGATATCAGCCGGACTCGCTTTGGGTTTGTCCGACGCCGACGCGATTTTCATAGCCAGTTGTGCCGAGTTGTTACACAACGCTTCGCTGGTACATGACGACATTCAAGATTGTGATGTGATCCGCCGGGGTCAAGCCGCCGTGTGGTCTGAATACGGCAGTAACGTGGCCATTTGCACGGGTGATTTGTTGCTCTCAGCAGCCTACGGGGTGTTGTGTCGCTTCAGCCAACCTCTCTTGCTTCCCGCAATGTTGGGATTGCTCCACCAGCGAACAGCCGTCGCCATTGATGGCCAATGCGCGGATCTCGACACTTCAGACGGCCAGTCAAAAGATCTTCCGGCCTACATGAGCATCGCGACTGCGAAGTCAGGGGCCCTGCTCAGCTTGCCGCTGGAACTTGCGCTCGTCGCGGCTGGCCACGCAAATGCAGCGCGCATGGCACGGCGGTCCTGTGAAAGCTTAGCGATTAGCTATCAGATATTGGACGACCTGCAGGATCTCCAGACTGACGGCGCTTCGGCGGAGGGCAGCGCTGACCAAACACAGCGCTCGAACATCGTTTTTGTGCTTCTCAACGCGAGCGATCAACACTCGATGGTGTCTCAGGCTCAAGCGATTGCCTCAGCCAAAGCGCTGGCTCATGAGTACCTGACGCGATGCGAGGAACAGGCTTCGCAATTGCCGAGAGGATCGGGGGCGCAGATGCTGGCATTGACCGCTGAATTGCGCGGACTGCTGAACGCACAAACGAACCAGTAGCGCCGCTGATGCATGCTTTGGTGATAGGGTCCGGGTTCGGCGGCATCGCGGCAGCGCTGCGTCTGCGAGCCAAAGGCTACGGCGTGACGGTGCTCGACCGCTGCGAACAACTCGGCGGCCGAGCCCAGGTTTTTGAGCGCGGGGGGTTTCGCCACGACGCCGGCCCAACGGTCATCACAGCACCATTTTTGTTTGAAGAACTGTTCGACCTGTTTGGCGAAAAGTTCTCGGACCATGTGACTTTAGTGCCCCTGAAGCCTTGGTACCGTTTTCAATTCGCCGATGGCGAAACCTTCGACTACGGCGGCAGCCTCGAAGACACGTTGGCAGAAATTGTGCGGATTGAGCCTCGGGATGCTGATGGTTACCGGCGATTGCTTCACCAATCCAAGCGCATCTTCGACGTCGGTTTCACCGAACTGTCGGCGCAGCCGTTTCATCGCTTCACGACCATGTTCCGGCAAATTCCCAGGCTGCTGGGCTTGCGGAGCTATGAGACGGTGTGGCAGCTGGTGGCGCGTCATCTGATTAACCCCAAGCTACGGCAAGCGTTCTCAATACAACCGCTGTTGGTTGGTGGGAACCCGTTCGACACCACCAGCATTTATGGCTTGATTCATTATTTGGAACGAGCCCATGGCGTGCATTTCGCCATGGGCGGGACGGGATCTATTACGCGGGCGCTGGGCGATCTGATGTTGCGGCAAGGCATCAACCTGCAACTCGGGCAAACCGTGCAGTCGCTGACGGTTGAACAAGGCGTTGTTAAAGGCGTCGTGATGGAGGATGGACGTCTCCTTAACGCGGACCTGATCGTTTCCAATGCAGATCCCGCGCACCTTTACAGCAGCATGGTCAAGCCTTCGGAGCAGCATCCCGCTACGCGGTTAAAACTGGCAGCGGCGGAGTTTTCTATGGGCCTGTTCGTTTTGTATTTTGGTACAACGCGGACCTACCCAGAAGTTGCGCATCACACGATTTGGATGGGTGAGCGTTACCGTGAACTCTTGGTCGACATCTTTGACCACAAGATTTTGACGGAGGACTTTTCACTTTACCTGCACCGACCTACTGCGACGGATCCAAGCTTCGCGCCAGCAGGTTGCGACAGCTTTTACGTGCTGTGTCCGGTCCCCAACCTGTTGGGAAAACAAGACTGGGAAAAAGACGGTCCGGCCCTTCGCGATCGGATCGTGGCCGCGCTCGGCAGGACCCTGCTGCCGGGGCTTGCTACCACGATCACCGAAGAGTTTTTTATGGCGCCAAGCGACTTTCAATCCAGTTATTTGAGTCAGCATGGTGCTGGCTTCTCCGTCTCGCCGCTCTTCCGGCAATCTGCATGGTTTCGATTTCATAATCGGGCGGAGGGTTTCAAGAATCTTTATTTGGTCGGCGCTGGCACACATCCGGGGGCGGGTTTGCCGGGCGTGCTGTGCTCGGCCAAGGTTTTGGATGCGCTTATTCCGCACGCCTCATTCGAATGAACAACGCACTTGAGCCAGATTCGTCGGCCCAAGTGTCAATCGAGAGTGCCAACAGCGTGCTGGCCCGCAAAGGGCGTAGCTTTCATTGGGCCAGACATTTACTAGGGGCGACTCACGCGAGCCGCGCCACTCGGTTGTATCGCTTTTGTCGCTACATTGATGATGCTGCCGATGAGAATCGTTCAGATGTGCTGGCAAAGCAGGCCCTTGAAAATGTCGTGGCAGCGCTTCGACTTGGTCAATCGGACGATCCGATCATCCGAGATGGGTTGTTCTTGATGCGAGAGTGCGGCATCGACGCCGACGTGATGCTGGATCTGATTGAAGGCGTTCAGTCTGATCTTGATCTGGTGCGCATCGCAGATATGGACTCGTTATTACGTTACTGCTACCGGGTCGCAGGTACGGTAGGCCTGATGATGTGCAAGGTGCTCGACACTAACGTTCGCCAAGCCTTCCCGCACGCGGTAGATCTGGGTATCGCCATGCAGCTGACGAATATTTGCCGAGACGTCACTGCCGACGCTGTGGTTGGTCGGCGCTACCTACCCGCTTCCATGGTCGGTGATCTGGCACCCGAGCGATTGGTAAATCCTGCGAGCGAGTTGCGCGCGACGCTGCAGGCTTGTGTGGCGAAGTTGCTTGACTGTGCAGATACCTACTACGCAAGCGGCGAGCGTGGTTTGCCCCACCTGCCGCTGCGCGCGCGGGCTAGCATGTTGGTGGCTGCACGGGTGTATCGCGGCATCGGCGTGCAGCTTAGGGCGCGTCAACACGTCTATTGGACAGAACGCGCGCACGTGCCGCCATGGGAAAAAGTTTTTATTACGTCACACGCGTTGTTGATGAGCCCACTGAAGCGAGCATTTTGGTGGCCACCGAGCCAGCACGACGCTGCATTGCACCTCGCCCTCCAGAATTCACCGGGGCTGCGTAGCGCCGCGCTAATACGTCATGCCGTCTGATGTCGACTTGCTGATTCTGGGAGGTGGCTGCGCTGGGCTTAGTTTAGCCATGCAGTTGACCCGCTTTGATGAGCGCATACCGAAAACGCTGATTTTGGAGCAGCGCGCGCGCTACGAAAACGATCGGACCTGGTGTTTTTGGGGCGACGAAAACACGCCCTTTGCCTCGCTTGCTCGCCACCGGTGGCGGGCTGTGAGCGTTGCCAACTCAGATAAATCCGTGCGCGTCGAATGCGGTGTCTCGCCCTACCGAATGCTGGCTTCCGAGCACTTCTACAACGCTGCCACTGCGGCCTTGTCGAAGACCTCCAGGATTCAACTTCAAATGGATTCGCAGCTCTTATCGGAGCCCCGGTTTCAGGATGGCCTGTGGCATGTTGAAACCTCCAATGGAGCGCTTTCCTCTGCGATGGTTGTAGACACTCGTCCAGTGGCGCCAGTTGCCAGCGACGCGGCATTGATGTGGCAATCGTTTGCGGGGCAGGAAATCGAATGTTTGCTGCCTGTTTTTGAACCAGACTGCGTTGAGCTAATGAGCTTTTCGAGTGCCAGCCCAGACCGTGTTGCCTTCACCTACGTGTTGCCAATTTCAAGCACCCGTGCGCTGGTAGAGTTCACAGTCTTTGCGGTGAGGCCGCAGTCGGCGCAGTCCTTGTCTGCTGGTCTGGCGGCGGCGATTGAACAGCGCGTCAAGGGAGCCGCGTTCGCGGTGTTGCGCGCCGAGCAGGGCGTGCTTCCCATGGGTTTGGCTCCCGCAATATCGGCCCAAGCTGAGCATGACAAACCGTCCACTTATGTGCGTGTTGGTTTGTTTGCGGGTGCGGCCCGTCCCGCAACCGGTTATGCATTCCAGCGCATTCAGCGCTGGGCTGCGCACTGTGCCGCGCGAATTGCTGACGGACGCCCGCCTGTCGAACACCCCAAAGATCCGTGGTTGTTGGCTCGAATGGACCGCTTGTTTCTCAATGTCCTTAAGCGCCAGCCGCACTTGGCGCCACAAATGTTCGTGGACCTTTTCGGCCGCGCCGAGAGCCAACGTGTCATCCGGTTTTTGAGTGATGAAGCGCGTCATGCCGACTATGCGGCTATCGTGCTGGCTATGCCCTTCAGGCCGTTTTTGCGGCAGCTCTGTCGCCCGTCGGCATGGCTATGAGCGCTCTTCGTTTGCAGGGGCTGATTTTTAGTGCATTAGCGCTGTTAACGATCGCTTTTTCTTTGCTGCTGCCGCCGATGATGCCGCTACAGGAATGGATTCTGGCTGCTGGGCTAATCGTCTTGTTGGGCGTTCCACACGGCGCACTGGACCCGCTGTTTGCTCAAGCGCTGCTGCAACTCAATTCGCACGCTGCGTGGTTTGGTTTCGTCGCCGGCTACCTGTTGTTGGCCGCTGTGGTCGTAGCGCTGTGGTGGTGCTCGCCTTTGTTGTTCCTGATTGCATTTTTGTCCGTATCGATTTTGCATTTTTCGGGTGATTTGGTCGAAGGGACGACGCTTGCGGAGCGGCTCGTCTACGGGGGGGGCGTGATTACGCTGCCGGCTTTAAGGCATTCGACAGAACTGACTCGACTCTTTTCTCAACTCGTCGGTGCGGACGCTGCGATGCCGGTGGTCGCGGTACTGCAACTCATCTCGCTGCCGTGCTTGCTGGCGCTGTTTGTGTTGGTAGTGCGCGGCGTGCGTAGAGATCGCTTTAATGGGCTGGAAATCATGGCGGTCGGTCTGCTGACGTGGATCGCAACACCGTTGCTCGGTTTTGCGATTTATTTCTGCGCGATGCACAGCGCGCGGCATATCTTGAGAACATGGCAATACGCCGGTGTGGCGCCAAGGCAGATGGTGCTTGTAGCGCTCTTGCCGCTGCTGGCGGTGATCGGTTTCAGCGTGCTGGGCTGGTATTTTTTACCCCCGTCGTCAACCGACGAGCGCATGCTTAGGTTGCTCTTTGTTACGCTCGCTGCCCTCACGCTCCCGCATATGGTGTTGGTCGAGCGGGTGCGCTTATCAAATTGGCAGAGGCCCGGAACACCGGCTCGCCTTTCGACGTCAGCGCCATAAGCGCCTCCCATAACTGAGCTCCAGCGCAGGGTCGGCAACG
>CAMCQE010000066.1 GCA_945876945.1 Klebsiella pneumoniae | reverse complement strand
GCGGGCGCTGGTGGACCACACGCTGCGCACGGACTTCCCGCAGCTCGGCGCGCCGTCGACTGAGACCTATCTGGCCCTGCTGGCGGAGGTCGCGGCCCGCACCGCGCACATGATCGTGCACTGGATGCGGGTGGGTTTTGTGCACGGGGTGATGAACACCGACAACATGTCGATCCTCGGCCTCACCATCGACTACGGCCCCTACGGCTGGCTGGAAAACTTCGATCCGGACTGGACGCCGAACACCACCGACGCGGAAGGCAAGCGCTACCGCTATGGCCATCAGCCGCAGATTGCCTGGTGGAATCTGGTGCAGCTGGCGAACGCCCTGCACACGCTGGTGCCGGACGTGCCGGCGCTAGAGGCTGCGCTCGCCGCCTATCCGCTAACCTACGAGGCCGAAACGCAAACCATGCTGGCGGCGAAACTTGGCCTGCGGGAATTCAATCCGGCCACAGATCACGATCTGGTGAACGGGCTCTACGCGGCGCTCAGTCTCACCGAGACCGACATGACGATCTTCCATCGTCGTCTGGCCGAGCTGCCTTGCATGGCAGAAGTCTCGCCGGAAGCCATGCTCGCCACCATCAGCCCGGCCTGGTATGCGGCAGCGGCCGTGACTGACGCGATCAAAATCGATGTGCTGGCCTGGCTCAAAGCCTGGCAGGCGCGCGTGCAGCGCGACGGCACGCCGGACGCCACGCGCCGCCACGCGATGAATGCGGTGAACCCGCTCTATGTGCTCAGAAACTATCTGGCGCAGGAAGCGATTGATCTGGCGGAAACCGGCGATTACTCACGGGTGCGCGAGACGCTGGAGGTCTTGCGCCAGCCCTATACCGAACAAGCCGGGCGCGAAGCCTACGCCGCGCGCCGCCCCGAATGGGCCCGGCAACGCGCGGGTTGTTCGATGTTGTCGTGTAGCTCTTGAGCGCTTAGCGCGGGGCCAGCATTTCCAGCGTCGGCCAATCCCACAAGAGACCGCCCGCCTTGCCCGGCTGATAGTCATCGTCCGGGTGGATGGGATAGAGGCTTACGTGCGAAGCGCCGGCCTCGAAGTAGCTTTGCAGGACCGCGCGGAGCTGCGTTTCATCGCCCCAGGGGGCGACGGTGTCGATGAGACGGTCGCTACCGCCGTCCGCAAAATCCGCTGCGTTGAAGCCGGCCGCCGTCCACGCCCGGTGATAGGCCGGCAGCTGCATGTAAAACCCAAGCGCCGAGCGCGCCACGCGGCGGGCTTCCGTGGCGTTGGTCGAGCGCACCGTACGCACCACCGCGTGGATTTCTTTATCCGGTCCCAGCAGCTTGCGGGCCTGCGCGATCTGCTGCGCCGGCTGCAGATAGAGAAACAGCCCGTCGGCCAAATCTGCCGCGACCTGCATCAGCTTCGGGCCGTGGCCGGCCAGCACGATCGGCGCCGGCACCGGGGCCTGACAGCCATCCACCTGCACGCCGCGCACCGCGCTCACGTATTGACGCATCTTGCGCGCCGGCGGCTCAAACACATGGCCGCGCGGTTCTACCAGCACCGGATGCGACACGCCCAAGCCCAGCGTAAAGCGGCCGCCGGAGAACTCTGAAAGCGTGTTGCCGATTTGTGCCGCCGCGTGGGCGTCGCGGGCGTACACGTTGAAGATGCCGCTGCAGACCCGCAGTTTTTCGGTGCGCGCCAACAGCCAGCCGCAGGTCGCAGCGGGTTCGCGGCCAAAAACCTCGGGGATCCAGAGGGTGTCGTAACCGAGCTGCTCCAGGCGTTGAGCGTGCCGGGTAAGCGTGGCGCCATCAACGCCATCCGTGAACTGCAATAGACCAATGCGCGACATCGTGGGCTCCAGGAGAATCGTGGTGAGAAAGCTTGCGCCGGGGCCAGCGTGCGGTACCGGCGTGGGTGGCGGTTATCGGAAAGCCGGCATGACTTCGGACGCCATCAACTCCAGATGCTCATTCGCCCAGGAGGGATGCAAGCCAGCGGGCACTGCCCAGGTGTACCAGCGGGTGGTGCCGGTTTCCGCGCAGTAGTTCTTGATCATCTCAATGGCCTTGGCCGGCTCCACGATGTAGCAGGCTTTTTCTTCCAGCGCTTCGCGGTTCGCTTCGACCGGCTGGATGAACCCCATACCGGCGTCCTTGAACCACTTGGCATAGCAGTTCTGCTGATAGGCAAGGTGCTTCGCCGCTTCGTGCCAGCGCTTCTCGGGATCTTTGGTCACCTGCAGCCACATATAGCCGCCGGCGATTTCGTGGTTGTTCGGATCCTTGCCCTGATTCTTCACTTCGTCCCAGAACAGCTTGGCAAACGGGCTGATAGCGCCGGTGGCGATATAGCCGTAGCCGACCCGCGCGGCGCGGCGCACGGCCACGTTGCTGAAGCCGGCAATCCAGAGTTTGGGTTCTTTTTGCACCGGGCCGGGGAAAAGCGCGATGTCGTTGTAGGTGTAGTGCTTGCCCTTGAAGCTGAAGCGCTCGCCGGCAAACAGGCGTTTGATAATTTCGATGCCCTCTTCCATGCGCTGGGCGCGCTCTTTGGGATCGATGTTGAAACCGGTGAATTCCTCCACCTTGTAGCCAATGCCCAGCCCGAGTTCGAGCCGACCGTCGGAGATGACGTCGAGCGTGGCGGCGTCTTCGGCCACGCGAACCGGATCATGCAAGGGCAGCAGGAGCACGCTGGTGCCGATGCGGATGCGCTTGGTGCGGGCAGCGATGGCGCAGCCGATCGCGAGCATGGAAGGCGAGTAGCTGTCGTCGCAGAAGTGATGTTCCGACAACCAGACATCGTCAAAGCCAAGTTCCTCGGCCCGCACGATCTGATCGATCGTCGCCCGATAGATTTCGACGTTGCTCTGCGGCCACTGCGGCGGATTGCGGAAGTCGTACCACAGGCCAAAGCTGATAGGACGGGTGGTGTTCATGGCTAAGCGCTCCTCTGTTCTGTCGTCATCATCAAATCAAATTCTGGCCCGCGCGCAGCCTGACTGGGCGCCTGAGGCGGGAGACCCTGACGCGCTGTGGCATCAAGATCTCACCGGCCATCCTTGACGAAAACGCCGCGCCCGTTGGCAAGGCGCGCGGCAAGCGGACATGGGCGCTAGCCCCCGCGACCTACCGGTCAGCGCCCCTCGCTCAGCGATGACACGTCAAACCGACGCTTGATGGATTGCTTGGTCATCGTCGGCATGCTGGTGACTTTATTGGGCACCGACACCGTGGAGGTGTTGGCGAGCACGTCGATCGCAAAGGTGCCGCTCCACAGCGGTACCGAACGTTCCAGTTGCTCTTCGGGCGTGGTGCCCGGCGCCTGCAGGTGATAGAGCACGCCAAAAATGCGCCAGAGATCGCTGTTGCGATTGAATGCCAGCGCCACCGAGGCGCTCATGTTTTCGGCATCAAAGAAAATGATCTTGCCGCTGTAAGGATGCCCCTTCCACTTCGGTGTGGCCTCCACCACGTAGCAATGACGCACCTGCCAGCGATCGTGCGGCACGCGGCTTTGTGGTCCGAAATACAGCGGCAGCGATTTACGCGCGTCGAACACCGCCAGCACGTCTTTCTCGCCCAAGAGCTTCCAATCGAAGTCGAGTACGCGCCCCGAGAAGGCTTCGAAGTCATCGATGGTCATGTCTGAGCCCATGTAGACGTCGGCCCGTTCCTGCGCCGACAGGCGCCGCACCCGACGCTGCGAGGGCAGATAGGAGTTCACCTGATCTTCTTCGGTCGCGATGAGCGGGCGCTCCACCACGAACTTGGTGCCTTTAACGTCGAAGGGTTCCAGGAACTCCACGTAGTCTTTGTACAGCCGGGAGCCGACGTCTTCGGCGTCGGCGCGGTAGCCGTTGTCTTTCATCCACGACAGATGATTGAGATACACGCGCTGATAGTTCTGCACCAGAAAGCGCTGTACGTCGCCGCCGCCTTCAAGCCCTTCATTGAGCTTGCCGCGACTGCCGGGCGCCGTGGGCTTGATGTAGTTCATGGTCAGTTCGTCGTTGCGCCATCCGTAGTACTGCCAGCGATGGATGCGGTTCCAGGCCAACATCAAGCCCGCTTGCTCTGGCGTCGCCGCTTTAATTTTCGCCGCCGAGAACGGCTGACCGGCGGTGTAGTTCTGGATGGCACCATCGGCATCCAGCGTTGCCTGGCCCTCAAACGCCTTGGTGGCCTCGACATAACTGGCATGCGGTTCAACACGCGCCGTGGCCTGCATCTCCATGTCGAGATCCGGGAACTGATATTCCTCGGCATAGCCCGGTGGCAGGAGGCTTGCGATGACGGCGGCATCGTTGGCGCGGAGGACGCGCCCGGCGTCCGGCATCACCGCCGGGCCAGGCGCCGCGATCCACTGCAGTACCTCGTCGCGCGTGGTCGCGCCGGCGGTTTGCACCACCAGCGAAAGCCCCAGACAGGCAATGAGCTTGCGGTGAGCGCGCTTGTTCTTCAACACAGGCTTACCGCCCCTCGGTCAGACGCGACAGGCTGAAAGTGCGCTTGATGTCTTTTTCGGTCATCGTCGGGAAGTCGGTCGGCGAGGTGGCGCGCGCAATGGTGGTGGTGTTGGCCTTCACGTCATAGGCAATGCTGCCACGCCACTTGCTGACGGAAGTTTCCAGCGCGCGTTCGGGCGTGCTGTTGTCCACGACCGGCCGCTGGTAGTGGGTGAGCAATACGCGCCACAACTCATTCTTGCGATCCGTCATTAGCGCCATCGTCGGGGTGAAGGTCTGCTGGTCAATCAACAGAAACTTCGCCGACATGGGGTGACCTTCCCAGCGCGGTTTCAGCTCCACCACAAAGCAAGGCCGCAACTGCCATTGGTCAATTGCGACATTGCTGTTGGGGCCGCCGAAGCGCAGGGTCGTCTCGCGTGAGTTAGACACATGCAGCACCGTTTTCTGGCCGAGATAGGTCCATTCGTAGTCCATCACGCGACCGGAGAATCCTTCAAAGTCATCCAGCGTGTAGTTGGAGCCCATGAAGTTGTCGGAGCGTTCCTTGGCGGACAGACGACGCACCCGACGCTGGGAAGGCAGATAGGAATTGACCTGGTCCTCTTCGTTGGCCTCTAGCGCACGCTCGACCACGAAGGTCGTGCCGGCAACGTCGAAGGGTTCCACGAAGGCGATCAGATCCTTGAAGTAACGCGTGTCGCTATCCAGACCGTTCACCTTGTAGTTCTGCTGCGGCAGCATCGCGAGGTGATTGAGATAAACCCGGTGGTAGTCCTGCACCAGCGAACGCTCCGCCGTGCCGCCGCCTTCCATCCCGCCGGCGCGCGTGCCGCCCGGTTTGCCGTCGTCCGTCGGCTTCACATACACCATGTCCAGGGTTTTGAGGCGGTAGCCGTAGTACTGCCAGCGATAGACGTGATCCCAGGCGAGCATCATGCCGGCTTCAGCCGGCGAGACATCGTCGAAGCGCTCGGGATCAAACGGCACTCCGGCGGTGTAGTTGTCCACCCCGCCGTCCGGCTTAAGCGTGGTTTTGCCGGCGTTAGCCGCCGTCGCGTCCTTGTACACCTGAGGCGGCTGGTAGTCGCCCGTAGCCTCGATGGTGATCTGCGTATCAGGCGCATTGACGCCCTCAAAATAGCCCGGCGGCAAGAGAGGACGTAAGGCTTCCTTGCCGTCCTGGCCAATCACCGTGCCCGGCGCCGGCAAGGCTGCTGGCGCCGATTTCAACCAGGCTTCCACCGCTTCCCGGGTCAGCGCTTCCGCCGAGACCAGACCTGATTGGCTGAGCAACATCCCGGCGACAAGGCCAAGGACAGTCCTTTGTTTCATCATCTCCCCTCCTGACTTTTTATGTGGTGTGTGACTTACAGGACCCAATCACGCGGCTTTCGCACGCAGGGCCTGATTCACTCTGGGCATGACTTCCTGCGCCATCAAACGCATGGAGTTCCGCATCCGCGCCTTTTCCTGCCAGTCGTGGGCGGCGTACAGCAAGGTGCCGAAATGGCCTATTTCTTCGCGCAGTTCGAGCAGTTTGCGCGCCACCGTATCCGGGCTGCCGTGAATGACACAGGTGTCGCGCAGGCCTTCGGGCGCCAGCTTCGCCGGGTCGTCACCGACATTGGCCACAAAAGGCGCGCGGTAGTTGGAGCGATCGAAAATGGCAAACAGATAGCGATAGTAGTAGTCGTAAGCGGCGTTCTCGGTTTTGACGAAGCGCTCGGCTTCGGCGTCGGTATTGGCCACAAAGATGCTCCGCGCCACGTGCCAGTTTTCCGGATCGGGTTCTAGACCCGCGGCGGTCGCCGCTGCCGCATACGTCGGCCAGTGGGTCTTCAGGGACCAGGGCGCGATGAAGTTTGCCGACACCGGCAGGTAGCCGCGTGAACCGGCAAAGGTGAGTGAACTGGAGTGCGGGCTCATGGCCGAAATCCCGATCGGCGGATGGGGCAACTGCAGCGGCCGCGGCACATAGCCGAGCTTGATGTCGTGATGCGTCCAGTCCTTCATATCGATGTTCCAGTATTTGCCCTTGATGTCATACGGCGGCTCCGTATTCCACATCGTCAGCATCTGGTCGAGGCTCTCCTGCATCATCTCCATGCGGTCTTTGTCCATGGTGCCAAAGAGCTGGAAGTCCGACAGCAAGCCGCCCGGACCCACGCCCATGATGAAACGGCCGTTGGAGAGGTGATCGAACATCGCGGCCTGACCGGCCGTGACCGCCGGATGGTACTGCGGCAGATTCATCACGCCGGTGGCGAGTTTGATTTGCTTCGTGCGGGCAATGAGGTTGGCGTGGAAGATCAAAGGCGAGGTGATTTGCTCTACCTTCGAGGAATAGTGCTCGCCCACCCAGGCTTCGCTGAAGCCCAACTCATCCGCCAGGATGATGGCTTCCATGTCTTCTTCCAGCGTCTCGTGATAGTCGCGGTCAATATGATGGAGCGGCATCATGAAATAGCCGATTTGCATAGGAAGCGTCCTCTGAATGGTGGGGGTGGCGGCAGGCTAAGAGCCGTCGGCCAAAAGTTCAAGACCGATCGATCATGGCATGAATAGGGCCGCGCAGCGCCGAAAACTCCATGTCGATACTTCATTCATTTAAGGGAAGGCTCGGCAGGCACCAGACGTCTGTCGCCGCCATCCGCTGCGCTCTCCGCGTAAAAAATCCTGACAGTTCACCCCGGCGTTAGAGGCCTCAAGTTCAGGATTGTTTACACGCGAGGACTCCGGGCGGGACCGAAAACGCATCAATCTCGCTGCTAAATGCACATGGCACGAGTCTGGCAACGAACCCCTTGACCACCGGTGAGCCATGACGGCGCACATCACGTAAACCAAGGAGAGTTCGATGAAGAAAACCACCCTCAGCGCCATCGCCACCGCGATGGCTATTGGCCTCAGTGGCACCGCATACGCCGGTGTTGTAATCAACAATCCCGCCGGCACTTTGCTGATGGGCATCAACGATAATGGGTCGCTCAACTACGGCACCGGCGTGACCAGCAATGGCGGTAGCGCCATCGCGCCGGATGGCTCAGGCGGCGGCCCGGGCTCCGCGGGGATCGCGTTCAAATTTCCGGACGGTACCTACCGCGATGCCACCTCTCCCGGTTGCCTCTGCGAAGGCTGGGGCGTGTCCGTGAACGGCACCATCAGCGGTTACGCCAATGTCTCTTCCGACGCTGGCGGCAATAACCTCAGCTACGCACCCTTGGTCTCAACCGCATCGACGGCCACGACCAGCACCCGCCTCACCAGCCTGCCAGGGTTGCTGGTGACTCAGGTTTATCAACCCGCCACCAACGCCTCCAGGGCGCTGTTTCGTGACCATGTCACGATCACCAATACAACGGGCGCGGCAGTGACCGATCTCAAATACGTACGAGTGATGGACTGGGATGTGCCGCCCACGGAGTTCCGCGAGTACGTGACGATCAAGGGCACGGCAAGCACGACCTTGTTGGAAGAATCCGGCGATAACGGCTTTAACACGGCCAATCCGCTGGGCGGCTATGCCAATTTTGACCCGGTCTGCCACAACGCCGACTGCACCGACTCCGGCATTAACGACCACGGTGCTTACTTCCGCTTTAACTTCGGCACCCTGGCGGATGCCGCCAGCTATGAGTTCGACATCTTCTACGGTGCCGCTGCCACCGAGCGGGAAGCCATTGCGGCGATTGCGGCGGAAGGTCTTGAGCTTTATTCCCTGGGCCAGTCTTCGGGTGCCGATAGCGCTGGCGACCCCAGCCAGACCTCGGGCGCTCCCGCGACCTACATCTTTGGTTTCAAGGGCGTGGGCGGCATCATCATTGAACCGGTGCCGGAACCCACCACGCTGGCGCTGTTGGGCATTGGTCTGGCCGCGTTCGGCGCCAAGCGTCGCCGCAAGGCCTAAGCGACTCGCTTGAGTGAGAGCCAACGCCCGGGCAATTTGCCCGGGCGTTGTTTTGGGGTTGCTGATGCCGACCGGGCGTCAGCACTTAAATCAGGTGTCCGTGTTCTCATGCAATACGCCGGCCTCGCGCAGCGCCGCGATCCGGCCGGCATCGTAGCCCAGCATCTCGCGCAAGACCTGCTCGTTATGCTGACCGGTGTAAGCCGCTTCCAGCGGGATATTGTTGGGGAAGCCCGAGAACCGCAGCGGCATGCCCGGCACACTGAACTCACCCAGCTTGCTGTCCTGAACCTGCCGCACGGTACCGCGTTCGATCATGTGCGGGTGATTGACCACTTGCTCGATGGTCAGCACCGGCGCACAGGGCACGCGGTGTTTTTCCAGCGCCGCCAGCACCGCTTCGGCAGACGGCAGCGAATCCACCCAGCCCTGCACAATGCCCACCACTTCCTGCACTCGGGTGCAGCGGATCGCGTTGGTCTTATAGCGTTCATCGGTCACGAGATCGGGACGGCCCATCGCGTCACACAGGCTTGACCACTGGTGGTCGAGCGCAATGATGCAAATGTATTGGTCTTTGGCTTTGTACAAACCCAGCGGGCAGACCGCGAAATGATGATGCCCGGCGCGCGTTGGCGACTTGCCGGTAAGGCTGTACATCGCCACGTTCAGTTCGTGGCAGTGGAAGTAGGAATCGAGCAGGGAGATATCGAGGTACTGGCCTTCGCCGGTCCGCTCGCGATGCAGCAGCGCAAAACCAATCGCGGCCGCCGCGTGCACGCCGGTATTCACATCGCCGAGCCCAATCATCGGCAAACTGGGCGCGCCGTCGGGCTCACCAATCATGCCGGTGATACCGGCATAGGCCTGCGCGATGTAATCGAAGCCCGGCAGTTCGGCGAGCGGCCCTTGTTGGCCAAGCGCTGAAATAGAACACATCACCGCGCGCGGATTGAGCGCCTTCACGGTTTCCCAACCGATGCCGAGACGCGCCGCGACGCCGGGTGAGAAATTCTCGACCACCACATCTACCGCTTTGATGAGGTCGTGGATGATGGCCTTGCCTTCATCGGTTTTGAGATTGACGCAGATGCTCTTCTTGCCGCGGTTCTGTTGTACGAAGTAGGACGTACGGCCGTTGAGTTTGATCGGCAGGAAGCGTGACATATCGCCGACCGGCGGCAGTTCGACTTTCACCACGTCGGCGCCCATTTCGGCCATCAGTCGCGTGGTGGTGGGACCGGCCAGCGCGTGGGTGAAGTCCAGCACCTTGTAGCCATCAAGAATGTGTTTGAGATTCACCGTCGCTCCCCTGGGCCGCCCGTCAGTTGTTTTAGCCGGCGCGTGAACGCACGAGTTCGCGGCGTTCCGGTCGGTCGTATTTGCGGGTCGGCGTGTTGATGATGTCGGTCAGTGCCGGTGCGTCCAGCGCGGCCGCCTTGCGCTCGTCAGACACGGGGCCGTAGGTCGTGCTGCGTTGGACGGGTTCGCGCCCGGCGGCGCGGATCATGTCCAGCATTTGTTCGGGGCTGGTTTCCTGACCGTGCTCCGCGCCGGCCGCGCGCGTGATGCTTTCATTCATCAGCGTGCCGCCGAGATCGTTCACCCCCGCCGCCAGACACGCCACCACGCCTTCATGACCCATCTTCACCCACGACGCCTGAATATTGGTGATGTGGGGATGCAGGCTGAGACGCGCTACCGCGTGCATCAGCACTGCCTCGCGGAACGTCGGTCCCCGGCGGGCGCGGCCCTTGAGATACAGCGGCGCTTCCATGTGCACGAAGGGCAATGGCACAAACTCGGTGAAGCCGCCGGTTTCGGCCTGCAGCGCGCGGACGCGTAACAGATGCCGGGCCCAATGCTCGTAGCGATCCACGTGCCCGTACATGATGGTGGCGGTAGTGCGGAAACCCACTTCGTGCGCGGTGCGCATCACTTCAAACCATTCGCTGGTGTTGATTTTGTCGGGGCAGAGAATTTTGCGGACATCGTCATCCAGCACTTCGGCCGCAGTGCCCGGCAAAGTGCCTAAGCCCGCTTCTTTCAGGCGGGTGAGGAACTCACGCAAGGGAACGCCCAGCGTGCCGGCGCCCTGCCAGACTTCCAGCGGCGAAAACGCATGCACGTGCATCTCGGGCTCAGCGGCTTTTACGGTGTCGATAATGTCGAGGTAGGTCTGACCGGTGTACTGCGGATGAATACCGCCCTGCATGCAAACTTCCGTCGCGCCCCGCGCCCAGGCTTCCTGTACCCGGCGAGTGATTTCGGCCGGGTCCAGATCGTAGGGCTTGCCGCGTAAATCCTCTGAGTGCTTGCCCTTTGAGAAGGCGCAGAACTGGCACTTGAAGTAGCAGACGTTGGTGTAGTTGATGTTGCGGTTCACCACGTAACTGACCGCGTCGCCCACGGTCCCCTTGCGTAGCGCATCGGCGGTTTGGCACACGTGACTGAAATCTTCGCCGCGTGCCGCAAACAGCCGCACGATATCGCTTTCGGCCAGCGTCTCGCCGGCGGTGGCGCGGGCGCAAATGGCGGCGATATCCGGCGACACCCGCTGCGGCGCGCGAGTGATCAGCTCGAGTTCCACGGCGTCCGGAATGGCCGCCTCGCCCGGATTCCAGCCGTTGCTCCGCGGTAAGCCGGCGCCGTCGATCAGTTGCAGCACCGGCGTGCGGAAACGTTCATCGAGCCAGCGCTCGCCCTGATGCGCGTACTGCGGATACACGGTCAAACGCTCATGCAGGCACTTGCCGGCCTCGGCAGTGGCGCGGGCCAGTTCTTCGAGATGCGGCCAGGGCGCTTCGGGATTCACAAAGTCCGGGGTCAAGGGCGACACGCCGCCCCAATCGTTAATGCCGGCCGCGACCAGTTGCGGCAACACACCGGGGCTCAAATTGGGCGGCGCCTGCACGCTCATGCCGGCGCCAAACAGGATGCGCGTCACCGCCAGCGTCCACAGCATTTCATCCAGATCGGGTTCGGGCGCGTTGGCCATCCGGGTGTCGGGCTTGGCGCGGAAATTCTGGACGATGATTTCCTGGATGTGCCCATAGCGGGCGTGGATCTCGCGAATCGCGAGCAGTGATTCCACGCGCTCAAGGCGGGTCTCGCCAATGCCAATCAGGATGCCGGTTGTAAACGGCACCCGGGCGCGGCCCGCTTCTTCAAGCGTGGCCAGCCGCACGGCCGGGACTTTGTCCGGTGAGCCGTGATGCGGCATGCCTTTTTCGGTCAAACGCTCGGCGGCGGACTCCAGCATGATGCCCATGCTCGCCGAGACTTTGCGCAGGCTGCGGATTTCGTCCGCGCTCATCGTGCCGGGATTGAGATGCGGCAGGATGCCGGTCTCGGTGTAAACCGCCTCGGCCACCGCCGCGAGATAGTCCAGCGTGCTCGCATAACCGAGCTTGGCCAGCGCCTCGCGCGCCGTTTTGTAGCGCGCTTCCGGTCGCTCACCCAGCGTGAACAATGCTTCCTTACAACCCAGCTTCGCCCCGGCGCGCGCCACTTCCAGCACTTCTTCCAGCGGCATGTACGGATTGCCAATGCGCTTGGGGGCTTTGGCAAACGTGCAGTAATGGCAGACGTCCCGGCACAGATGGGTGAGCGGGAGAAAAATCTTTTTGGAGTAGGTCACCACATTGCCGAAACCGCGGTCGCGCAGTTCGCCGGCCACGGCCATCAGCGCGGGCAGATCGGTCGCCGTCGCGAGGCGGCGGGCCTCATCGGCGGTGGGCAGAACCCCGTCGCGGGCACGGGCTAGCAGGTCCTGAATCATTCTTGGGGTTGTCCTTGGAGCAAGGCCTGACGGCGGTCTTAGAGGTTCCACTGTCCCGCAGCGCTCACCACCGGTTGCGGCGCGAGGCGGGACAAGACGTCAATTTCGGTCAGCAGTTCGAGAGTGCCCAGCGCGCGCTCGTAACTCAGCACGCGACGGAGATCGTCCGGCCGGTCAATATCCAGCGCGAGCCCGGGAGAACGCAAGGTCTGCACCCGCGCACCCAGCGCGCTGGCGGCCGCCCGATGCGCCTCGAAGCTGCGTCGACCGAAGCGAAACGGCATGAGGTCCGGCGGCGAAACGGCGATTGCGTTCGTGCCGTAGCCTTCTTCGTCGGAGACCAGGGTCACCGCCGGCGCCCAGCCGTGCCGGGCGATGAGATGATCGATTTCCACGCTGGTCGCCAGCGGCACATCGGTGGGGAGCATCAGCAATGAGGTCGCGCCTTGCGCCTGCAGATGGCGGGCGGCCTGAAACACCGATTTGGAGAGGCCGGGTTCGGCTTCGGGTAAGACCATCGCGCCGAAGCGTTCCGCAATCGCGGGGACGGCTTTTTCGCGCGTCACACACACGACGCGTGTGACGCGTTCACAGTGACTCAGGGTGGTGAGGAGATCGGTCAGCATCGCGCGCGCCAGACGCGCGCGCTCGGTTTCAGTCAGCACCACCGACAGGCGCCGCTTGGCCAGTGCAAAAGGTTTGATCGGCACTACCACCCACACTGTCGTCGCGCCTCTCTCTCGGGGCTCTACTGGAATGCCCGGTTCACATTGATGCTGCGTGGTGTTGGAGCGCGAGGTCGCAAACAGTTTCCGCGAGTCGCACCTTGTCGGCCAACGTTAGCATGATGGTTGGGGCCGCGATAGCCGTGAAGCCGGCCTCGCGCAGGGGTTCCAGCAAGCCCTGATCCTGCTCATCGATGACGTAATAATCCAACAAATCCCGATAGTGTTCGGCCACCGCCAGCGCGGTCGCGGGCATGTTGAGTTCGGCCATCATCTTGGCCGTTGGGCCTTTGATCGCGAGCCCGGCGACGATTGGAGAGACCGCGATCACCGGGGCGGCGCTGGCCTTCAAGGCGGCCCGCAGGCCCGGCACCGCGAGTATTGGGTCGATGCTCACAAACGGGTTCGACGGGCAGATGAAAATGCCCGTCAATTCGGGATCCGCCAGCCACGCCAGGAGCTCCGCCGGCGGCGCGGCCTGCGTCACATTTTGAAACTCGAAGCCGGTCACCACCGGCGCGCAGCGATCGCGCACAAAATAGTGCTGGAAGGCGAGCGGCCCCTCTGCGGTATGCACCAGCGTGGGCACGGGTTCATTGCTCATCGGCCAGATGGGATGGCGAGTGCCCAACGCTGCGTTCAGCGCGCGAGTCACTTCAAGCAGCGACATCCCGGCGCGCAGGCGCTCGGTGCGCAGCACGTGAACCGCCAGATCCCGGTCGCCCAGATTGAACCAACTTTCCCCGCCCAACTCGCGCAGGGTCTCGATGAAACGCCAGGATTCCTGCCGCCTTCCCCACCCCGTTTCCTGATTGGATTCGCCGGACAGCGCGTACATCAGCGTGTCCAGATCGGGGCTCACGTGCAGCCCCAGATGGGTGAAGTCGTCACCGGTATTGACCAGAAACGCCAGTTGCTCGGGCGGCAGGAGCTCCGCCAGCCCCAGGCCCAGTTTGGCGCCGCCGACGCCGCCGGTCAGCGCGAGGTATTTAGGCATGCGGGTCATCGAAACATGTCCTCGGCCAACGGCCGAATGAGGTCGCGCGCCGTTTGCGCCGAGTCTTCCGGCGGCAGGCCCTGAATCAATACTGCGGGCGTGCGCTGGATGCTCTCGCCCATCAGCAGACAGGCCGCGGCAGCCAGCGAATCGGCGCGATTGATCACCGTGACCTTAAGCTCGCGCCCATACAAATCGTGAGTACCCCGCAGGTCGTCGAGCACCGTGAAGCCCGCGCAGCCTATCGCCCCGCCGATGGTGCCCAAACGCCAGGCGCGATTCATGCTGTCGGCAATCAGCACGCCGAAGCGGCAGCCGGTCAAACCGTGGAGCCGCTCGCGCAATTCGGCCGCCGAGCGGTCCGGGTCTTCCGGCAACAGCAGCGCGCAATCGCCGCCGGCGTGGTCGACGTTCGACTGATCGATGCCGGCATGCGCGCCCACGTTACCCAGCCGGTGACGCACAATCAGCACGCCCGGTCGTTTGCGCATCACTTCGCTGGACTCATCGAGAATGAGTTGCACCAGTCGCGGGTCCTTGTCCGTTTCTTTGGCCAATTCGACCGCGCGTTCCGAGGCGGTCACGGTGTGGAGCGGGATCAGGCGGCCTTCGGCTTTAGAGACAATCTTTTGCGCCAGCACCACCAGATCGCCATCGGCCAGCGGCACCGCCAAGCGATCAAGCGACGCCGCGATAATCGCAGCCAAATCGTCGCCGGCCAGAATCATCGGGATGTCCGGCAACACATGAAACCGTAGCGAAGCAGGCAGGTTCATACCACTAGGCGCTCCTGGACGAGGGATTGGGAACCGCCCCGATATTCCACGGGAACGGCCTTCTAAAGTACCATCCGGCTGGTTCCGAGGCGGCTCGCCTCGAAATGCGGGCGCGACTCCCACCGCAGGGTTTGACCGGTGCGGCGGAGTTTCCAGAGCGCCTCGCGATAAGGCAAGCGTCTTGGCCCACTCCATTGCTGCCGACGTACATCCCTCAGACCAGCTATCGGTCCCTGATTTGGAGTTAGCACGATGAACGCACCGATTCCTTCCACTGCCCTGACCACGGGCCTGTCCCTACACGCCAGCCTGCATACGCTGGCTATCGAGGCGTGGTCGCGTCTGCGCGGCACGCTCGAAGCCCTTGGGCCGCTCGCCGAGACCATGGACGAAGGGCAGGTGGCGTCCTACGAACTGGCCTTTGTGAGCGCCGAACTCCACGCCATGCGCGCCATGCTGGACTACGCCGGGCGCTGCGCCGAAGGCCCCACGCCGGTGTTGGAAGAACGCATGGCGCTGGCCTTCAGCGCCGACGTTATTACCAAAGTGCGGCAGCGCTTTGACCGCGTGCGCGACGCGATTAATCTGCCGGGCGCACCGATCGTCGAACTGTTTGAATCTCCCGCCTTGCGCGGCTTCTGCCGCGAGTGGCTCGCGCCCTCCTCGCTGGCGGCGGTGGGCAGCGGCATTCTCGAAGCCGGGCAATGCGGCCGCTCGCTGCTGGCCGAAGACAAGCAAATTATCGCCGCCAGCTTTGCCCGTGTATCCGCTGAAGTCGTCGCCCCACTGGCCGAGCGGATTCATCGCGAAGACCTCACCCTGCCGGACGAACTCCTGAACGCGATTGGCGAGATGGGCTGCTTTGCGCTGTCCATTCCCGAGCGCTTTGGCGGCACCGCGCCGGAGTCTGGCCACGACAATCTGGCGATGGTGGTGGTGACCGAAGAACTGTCCGTTGGCTCACTCGCCGCCGCCGGCAGCCCGCTCACCCGCCCGGAAATCGTCGCCCGCGCGCTGATGGCCGGCGGCTATGAACCTCAGCAGGCGCGCTGGCTGCCCGGCATCGCCGAAGGCAAGCCGCTGTGTGCGATTGCCGTGACCGAACCCGACTGCGGCTCCGACGTCGCCGCGGTGCGCCTGCGCGCGACGCGCGTTGACGGCGGCTATGTGCTGAACGGCGCCAAGACCTGGTGCACCTTCGCCGGCAAGGCGGGCGTCATGCTGGTGTTGGCGCGGACCAACCCCGATCCGGCGGCGGGACATCGCGGTCTGTCGCTGTTCCTGCTCGAGAAGCCCACCACCGAAGACCACGCGTTTGAATTTGCGATGGCCGGTGGCGGCACGCTGTCCGGCAAGGCCATTCCCACGCTGGGCTATCGCGGCATGCACTCCTACACGCTGTTCTTCGACAACGTGTTTGTGCCGGAAGAGAACCTTGTCGGCGGCCCGGGCGCCGAAGGTAAAGGCTTCTACCTCACCATGGCCGGTTTTGCGGGCGGTCGCCTGCAAACGGCGGCCCGCGCCTGCGGCCTGATGCGCGCCGCCTTCGATGCCGGCGCCCGTTACGCGAAAGATCGCAAAGTCTTTGGCAAGGCGCTGGCGGAGTATCAGTTAACGCTGGCGAAGTTCGGCCTGCTCGGCGCTTCGCTGCGGGCCTGTCAGGAAATGACCTATCACGTCGCGCAGTTGATGGACGAAGGCAAAGGCCAGATGGAAGCCAGCCTCGTCAAACTTTACGCCTGCCGCGCGGCGGAGAATCTCACCCGCGAAGCCCTGCAAATCCACGGTGGCATGGGCTATTCCGAAGAAACTCCGGTCAGCCGGTACTTTGTCGATGCGCGCGTGCTGTCGATTTTTGAGGGCGCGGAAGAAACGCTGGCCCTCAAGGTGGTGGCGCGCGAACTGCTGACCAACGCCAAGCCACTGTAAGGAGCTCGCCCGTGCAAGACATTCTCAAGGGGCTGCGGGTGGTCGAAGCCTCGGCCTTCATCGCCGCCCCCATGTGCGGCATGACGCTGGCGCAACTCGGCGCCGACGTTATCCGCTTCGACCAAATCGGCGGCGGCATCGACTATCACCGCTGGCCGGTGACGAAAGATGACAACAGCATCTATTGGGCAGAGCTCAACAAGGGCAAACGCTCGCTGGCGGTAGACCTTAAAAACCCCGAAGCGCGCGAACTCATCACCCGTCTCATCGCCCTGCCCGGCGCCAACGGCGGCATCATGTCGACCAATCTGCCGGCCAAGGGCTGGCTCGCGCATGAGAGCCTCTGCCAGCACCGGGCGGACGTCATCCAACTGGCGATTGTGGGCGACCGCCACGGCACGACGGCGCTGGACTACACGGTGAACGCCAAGGTGGGCTATCCCTTCCTGACCGGCCCCGAAGACGACGACCGGCCGATTAACCACGTGCTGCCGGCCTGGGACATCACCGCCGCGCTGCTGGCGTCGACCAGCCTGCTGGCGGCGCTGCGTTTCCGCGACCAAACGGGCCAAGGCCAGCGCATCGATTTGGCGCTGGCGGACGTGGCGCTGGCCACCGTCGGGCATCTCGGCTTTGTGGGCGACCGCAAAATCAACGGCACCGAGCGCACTCGCGGCGGCAATTACCTCTATGGCGCCTTTGGCCGCGACTTCGTGACCGCCGACGGCACGCGGGTGATGGTGATGGCCATCAGCCCGAAGATGTGGAGCAGTCTGCTGGCGGCGACCGGTTTGAAAGACACCATGGCGGCGCTGGGCGCGCGCCTCGGCCTGGACTTGAATCAGGAAGGCGCGCGCTACCTCGCGCGGCGCGAAATTGCCGAAGCCCTAGCCGGCTTTATCAGCACCCAGCCGCTGGCCGCGCTAACCAGTGCGTTTGAGGCGCAGGGCGTGTGCTGGGGCAAATACCAGTCCATGACCGACCTCATCGACCACGATCCCGACTGCTCGCCGGACAATCCGATTTTCCATCTGGTCGAACAGCCCGACATCGGCACCTACCCGGTGGCCGGACAGGCCATGCACTTCGGTGCGGTGACCCGCGAACCTGCCCGCCGCGCGCCGCGTCTGGGCGAACATACCGATGAGATCCTTGCCGACCTGCTGGGCCTGTCCAGCGGTGAAATCGGCCGCCTTCACGATGCCGGCATCGTTGCCGGCCCTACTCGCTAACCCGCCCAAGAGAATTTTCATGACCACGAGTTCACGACAAGACATGTTTTCCGGCACCAAGGCCGTTGAGTCGCATCTGGCACTGGATGTCGAGCGCCTGCAGGCCTATCTCGCCAAAGAAATCCCGGATTTCAAAGGCCCGCTGGAAGTGCGCCGGTTCAAGGGCGGCCAGTCCAATCCAACGTACCAGCTCATCACCCCCGACCGCCGCTACGTGCTGCGTCGCAAGCCGCCGGGGCCGCTGCTGCCCTCGGCCCACGCGGTCGATCGCGAGTACACGGTCATCAAAGCCCTGCATGGCACGGGCTTTCCGGTGCCGCGCCCCTTCGTGCTCTGCACCGACGACAGCGTGCTCGGCACCATGTTCTATGTCATGGAAATGGTGGAAGGCCGCGTGCTGTGGGAAATGACGCTGCCGGAGATGGCGCCCGCCGAGCGCGCCGCCGTTTACGACGCCATGGTGAGCACGCTCACCCAGCTGCAAAGCCTCGACTATCGCAAACTCGGGCTGGAAGCATTTGGCAAACCGAACGACTACTTCGCGCGCCAGATCAACCGCTGGACCAAGAACTACATCGCGTCTGAAACCGACAAAATTCCGCTCATGGATCGACTCAACGCCTGGCTGCCGGCCAACGTGCCGGTGGAAGACTCGGTGTCGATCGTTCACGGCGACTACCGCATGGACAACATGATCTTCCACCCCACCGAGCCCCGCGTGGTCGCGGTGCTGGACTGGGAACTGTCCACGATTGGTCACCCGTTTGGCGACTTCACCTATCACCTGCTGCCCTGGCTGTTGCCCCAGATGGGCGAGCGCCTGAGCAGCCTCGGCGGGCTCGATCTGGCCGCGCTGGGCATTCCGGACGAAGCCGCGTACACCGCGCGCTACTGCCAGCTCACCGGGCGCCAGCACATCGAGCATATGGACTATTACCGCGCCTACACCGTATGGAGAGTAGCGGCGATTTATCAGGGCATTATCAAGCGGGTGGAAGAAGGCACGGCCGCCAGCGAGCATGCCCAAACCACCAGCGATCTCGTGCGCGAACTGGCCGACGTGGCGTGGGAATTTGCCCGCCGCGCCGGCGCCCCGGCCTGAGGCTGAAATGGAGCACTCTGCATGTTGAATATCGAAAGTCTGCGTTTTCCGCGCTATGAACAGCCGGACTCTCTTGCCCCCTTGCGGGCCGAAGTCCGGGCGTTTCTGGATGACACCTTAAAGGCCTACTCGCCGCTGGTCCGCAGTAACACCTGGGACGGCTTTGACCCGGAGTTCAGCCGCAAGCTGGGCGCCAAAGGCTGGCTGGGCATGACCCTGC
>CAMCQE010000065.1 GCA_945876945.1 Klebsiella pneumoniae | reverse complement strand
CCATCGTCGCGTTTGGCGAACCCAGGCTGGCCGATCCTTTCACCCACGACTGCGCCTTGGCCGGGAGCGGACGCTGGCTCGACTCGCGCAACTGGTCATTCGAGATCGAGGGCCCGGCGCCGGTCGGCGTGCGTTGCACTTTCAAGCTTCGCGCGGATTTGAAAGCCGCGAACGGCAATGCCATCAGCGGCCCGCAAAGTTTCAGCTTCGATACCGGCGGACCGTCCATTCTGCAAAGTGAGCCCTGGGAAGGCAGCGTCATCGAAGATCAGCAGGTCTTTCTGCTGGGCCTCGACGCCCCGGTAGAGGCCGCCATGCTGGAATCCAAAGTCCACTGCCGGGCCGAGGGTGTGGGCGAGCAGATTGGCGTGCGCGTGCTCGCTGGAGTAGAGCGTGCGCAGGTACTGGACGCCAGTCCGTGGTTTCTCAAGCGCTATGCGAACGCCCGTTACCCCGACAGTTTTGAGCAAACGATGGTGGCCCAGCGGCCGGCCGATGAAGCGGCCGTGCGTGCGCGCTACGCGGCGCTGACCGATGCCACCGATTCCCCCATCGTGGCCGTGCAATGCCGGCAGCGGCTGCCGGCCGGCCGCAAGGTGTTTGTCGATTGGGGTCCCGGATTGGCGGCGGCATCCGGGGTGGCGAACGCCGGCGTGCAGACGCTGGCCTTTGAAACGCGTCCGGACTTCACCGCCACCTTGACTTGTCAGCGCAGCCGTCGCGACAGCGGCTGCCTGCCGGGCTTTGATATCCAACTGCATTTTTCAGCGCCCGTTGCGCGAGAGTCCTTGCAGGGCGTGCGTTTTGAGGGTGCCAACGGCCAAGGCTTCCCGATCCAGATTGATGGCGAAAGCCATACGCCCTGGACCATGGGCGTGACGCTCCGCCGACCCTTCCCGGCACATGCCGAACTGACCCTGCATCTGCCGGAGCAGCTGGTTGACGACGCCGGCCGCACGCTCGCCAATGCCGCCAGTTTCCCGCTGACTGTGCGCACTGAAGAAGACCCGCCGCTGGCTAAATTTGCGGCGGAGTTCGGCATTGTGGAATGGCACGCCAGCCCCGCGCTGCCGCTCACGGTGCGCAATATCGAGCCCAATCTGCTGGTGCAGCGTCTGCCGCCAGCTGCGCCGCCCAGCCCCGGGCTCGGCGGCTTTATCGAAGACCTCATCGCGCGCGTGCTTCGCCGCGACGACGGCTGGTCGAGCCCCAACGCCGTGACTACTGCCGTGAAGGGCCGGCTGCTGCGGGTGTCGGCCAGCGACGTCGCGGCCGTCGGTCAGTGGTTTGCGCGCGTGCAACAGGCCCGTCGCTACGACTGGTTCTGGAACGAGCAAAAGCAGACCCGCGATTTGCGCAGCCAGCCCGGCACTACCGAAGTTTTGCGCGAGGCGTCGACGGCGGTGGACTTCGAACTCCCCCGCCAAACCCACGCCAAGGCGATGGAGGTGCTGGGTATTCCGCTCCCCAAGCCCGGTTTTTATGTGGCGGAGTTGAGCAGCCCGCGCCTCGGCGCCGCGCTGTTTGAAAAACCCGCGCCCTACTACGTGCAGGCCATGGCCCTGGTAACGAATCTGGGCGTGCACCTTAAATGGGGACGAGAGTCGTCGCTGGTGTGGGTGACCGCGCTCGACAGCGGCAAGCCGGTGGGCGGCGCCACCGTCTCCGTGCACGATTGCGCCGGCAAAACCCTGTGGCAGGGCCAATCCAATACACAGGGGATCGCGGTGATTGCAGACGCCCTGCCCGGCGTCAATCAGCTGCCCGAATGCCCCTGGAACGGCCATGGGCTGGTGGCTGTGGCCCAACTCGGCGAAGACGTGAGTCTGGTAGCTTCCAGCTGGAATAACGGCATCAGCCCTTGGCAGTTCGGACTGCCGGGACCGAGCTGGTTCACGGCGCATGCGGCCAGCAGCGTGCTCGATCGCACGCTCTTCAAGCCCGGCGAAACCGTGCATATGAAGCACGTTCTGCGCACGCGGACCGCGCAGGGCTTCGACATCTGGCAACCGGCTGAACTGCAGGTGCGTCTGCGGCATGACGGCAGCGGCACCGAAATTCCGCTCGCCGCAACGCTGGACCCCGCCACCGGCAACGCCAGCGGCGCATGGCCCATCCCGGAAAGTGCGCGTCAGGGCGTTTATCGCATTCAGGTGGTGGACGGTGACGGCTGGCTCGAGGCGGGTGAGTTCCGCGTAGAGAGCTTCCGCATTCCACTGCTGCGGGCGGATTTTCAGGCACGGGAACTGCCGCTGGTGAATCGCGACCAGTTGGCGCTGGACCTGCAAATCAACTACCTCGCCGGCGGCGGCGCGAGCGAGTTGCCCATCAAGCTGCGTGGCCTTACCCAGCCCCGCAACGTGAGCTTTCCCGACTACGAGAATTACAGCTTCGCCAACGGCGATGTGACGGAGGGAGTGAGCGACGACAACGAAGCGGTGTGGAGCACACCCCGGTATCTGCAAACCCAGTCGCCGCAGCCACTGCCGGCGCAAAGTCTGCAACTGGACCGCGCCGGCGGCGCGCAACTACGCCTCGCTGGCTTACCCCGCAGCGACATGCCGCAAACCCTGACTGCTGAAGTGGAATATCCGGATCCCAACGGCGAGATCCTCACCAGCTCGACCAAGGTCCCGCTGTGGCCCTCGGCGGTGCTGCTGGGGCTTAAGCCCCGCGACTGGGCCATGAGTCCCGGCGAACTGGCCTTCACCACCGTGGCGCTCGACACCCGCGGGCGGCCGCTGGCGAATGTGGAAGTCACGGTAGACCTGTTCCAGAAAATTCATTATTCCAGCCGCAAACGCCTGCTCGGCGGTTTCTATGCCTGGGACAATCGCAGCGAGGTGAAAGCGGCAGGGCCCGCCTGTCACGGTCGCACCAATGCCCGAGGCGAACTGAGCTGCACCGTCGCCACCAAGCTTTCCGGCAGCCTCATTTTGCGGGCGCGCGCCACCGACGCGGCCGGCAACCCCAGCGTGGCGAATCGCGATGTGTGGGTCGCGGCGCGCGATGAATGGTGGTTTGCCCAAGGCAACGACGACCGCATGGAACTGGTACCGGAACAGCGCGACTACGCGCCCGGCGACACCGCCCGCCTGCAGGTGCGCATGCCTTACCGGCAGGCAAGCGCGCTGGTCACGCTGGAGCGCGAGGGCGTGCTGAGTGGCGAAGTGGTGCAGCTCTCCGGCAAGGCGCCGGTCGTGAACGTGAAGCTGCCCGCCAACGGCGCGCCGAATGTGTTTGTGTCAGTGCTCGCCGTGCGCGGCCGCGATACGGGCGTGCAGGCGAGCGCGCTGGTGGATTTGGGACGTCCGGCGTTCAAGCTGGGCATGACCGAACTGCGGGTGGGTTGGGACGCCCATAGCCTTAAAGTGAAGGTCACGCCCGAGCGCGAGCAGTACCAGCCCGGTGAGCGCGCGAAGCTTGAACTCAGCGTGCAGCGGGCCAACGGTGAACCCTTGCCCGCCAACACCGAAGTGGCGGTGGCGGCCGTTGACGAAGGGCTGCTGGAACTGCGCCCCAATGCCAGTTGGCAGCTGCTGGAAACGATGATGCGACGCCGTGGCATCGAAGTGCAGACCGCCACGGCGCAGATGCAGGTCGTGGGCAAACGACATTTCGGTCGCAAGGCGGTCGCGCCGGGCGGCGGTGGCGGGAGCGGCGCCGGCACCCGGCGCATGTTCGACACCCTGCTCCTTTGGCAAGACCGCGTGAAGCTCGATGCCGCCGGCAGAGCGCACCTCGAGATCCCGCTCAACGACGCCCTGAGCAGTTTTCGCATCGTGGCAATCGCGACCGGCGGCACCAGCCTGTTTGGCACCGGCGCCGCCACCATCCGCAGCACCCAGACCCTGATGCTCCATTCGGGACTGCCGCCGCTGGTGCGCGCCGGCGATCGCTACGCGGCCGGCTTTACGCTGCGCAATGCCGGCGAGCGCGCGCTCAGCGCCACCGTGACTGCCTCAGCGAAGCTCACGGGCCCGGACAGCACGACCGCCACCACACCGGCCGACCCTCTCGCGCCACAAACCGTGACGCTCGCAGCTGGCGAAGCGCGTGAAGTGCGCTGGGACTATGCGCCGCCAGCGGCTGGCACCCTGCAGTGGGAAGTCCACGCGAAATCTGATGCCAAGGACGTCAGCGACGCGCTCAGCGTCACCCAGGCAGTGATTCCGGCGCTGGACATCAGCACCGTTCAGGCGAGCCTGCTCCGCGTGAGTGGCGCCCAGACGCTGCCCGTCAGCGCGCCCGCCGGCGCCCTGCCCGGCGGGGAGCTGCGAGTCTCGCTACGACCGAGTCTGGCCTCGACGCCCGCCGGCGTCAGGGGCTTCTTTGAGACCTACCCGTTCCGCTGTCTGGAGCAACGCGCCTCGCAGGCGATCGGCCTCAACGACGACGATGCGTGGCATGCGCTGATGGCCGAACTCCCCAGCTATCTCGATGCCAAAGGGCTGGCCCGCTATTTCCCCGGCGACGGGGTGGGCAGCGACACGCTGTCGGCCTATCTGCTGACGGCGGCGGCAGAAGCCGGCCGCGAGATTCCCGCCAGCAGCCGCATGCTGATGCGGGAAGGCTTGGTAAGCGTGATTGAGGGGCGCTATTCGCCGCGTCAGGCGCTGCCGACGGCTGACCTCAGCTTGCGCAAGCTCGCCGCCATTGCCGCGCTCAGCCATCTGCCGGAAGACATCAATCCGGGCTGGCTGGACACCCTCGACCTGAGCCCGGCGCTGTGGCCCACCGCCAGTGTGCTCGATTTGGTGGATATCCTGCAGCGCTCGCCGAACCTCCCCAAGCGCGCTGAGCGTCTACGCCTCGCGCAGAACGAACTGCGCAACAGGCTCTCGCCGCAGGGTAATCAACTCACGCTCGCCAGTTCACCCGGCGACCAACTGCCCGGCTTGATGACTTCACCCGATGCCACGCTGAACCGGGTGCTGTTGGTGATGGCGGCGCAGCCGACGTGGGCGGAAGACGCGCCACGCCTGCTCACCGCTGCGCTGGCCCGGCAGCGGGCTGGCCACTGGGATACCACGGTGGCCAATACCTGGGGCGTACTCGCGCTGCGCCAATTTGCCGCCCGCTTTGAACACACCCCGGTGGCGGGTCGCACCAAAGTGAGCCTGGGCCAGCGGGGATTTGTGCAGCAGTGGCCGGCCACGGGCCATGACGAAAGCCTGCCCTGGCCGAACGGCACCGCCAGCCTCAGCCTGCAACACACCGGCGGCGGTGCGCCCTGGGCCTCGCTCGAATCCCGGGCGGCCATTCCGCTCACGGCGCCATTGGCCAGTGGTTACCGCGTCACGCGGCGCGTGCTGCCGATCACCCAGCGGATGGCGGGCGAATGGCATCGCGGCGATGTGTACGAGGTTGAGCTACAGATAGAAGCCAAGGCCGAGATGGTCTGGGTAGCGCTCAGCGACCCGCTGCCGGCCGGCGCCAGCGTGCTCGGGAGCGGTCTGGGTGGCGACAGCACCATGCTGGCCGGAGACGCTGGTAGGGTGGGTCCTTCCGCCGCCTACACCGAGCGTCGCCCCGAAGTGTGGCGGCGTTATTTTGATTACGCGCCGGGCGGGATCTGGACGCAGCGCTACCGCGTTCGACTCAATAACGCGGGCCGCTTCCAACTCCCGCCCACCCGCGTCGATGCGCTGTATGCGCCGGCCGTGTTCGGCGCGGTCCCGAACGAGACCCTGACCGTCCTGCCGTGAAGCGGTGGGCGCTGCTGCCGGGGTTGATGCTGGCAGCGATCGCCCATGCGGCCACGCCAAGCCCGGAAGAGGTGCGGGCCGCGCACCCCGCCAGCGCCGCCCAGTTGTTTGACCGCCACGGCGTACTGCTTGGCGTTGCGCGGACTGACGCCCGCGCGCGACGCGGTGAATGGGTGTCGCTCTCAGTGATGTCCGGACCGCTGCTGGAGACCGTGGTGGCGGTGGAAGACCATCGCTTCAAAGACCACACCGGCGTTGACTGGTGGGCGGTGGGAGCCGCAGCCATCGATGGACTGCGCGGCCATCCGCGCGGCGCGAGCACGATCGACATGCAGCTCGCCGCGCTGCTTGATGCACGCTTGAAGCCCGCCGGCCCCCGTAATCTGCAGACCAAAGGACGCCAGATCGCCGCCGCCTCCGCGCTCAACCGGGCGTGGACGAAAGACCAAATTCTCGAGGCCTATCTCAATCTCCTGAGCTTTCGCGGGGAACTGGTGGGGATCGCAGCGGCGAGTCGCCACCTGCTCAACAAGGCGCCGGCCGCGATTGATCGCTCGGACGCCCTGCTACTGGCGGTGCTCATCGGCAAACCGGGCGCCTCGCTCGCGCAGGTGCTGGCCCGCGGTTGCCGCTTGGGGCCCACATTGCCCACGCCGGTCAGCTGCGAGTCATTCACGGCCAGCGCGACCCGCAGCCTCACCAACCAACAGCCGGCGAGCCCACCGGCGCTGGCGCCACAGGTGGCGGCACAACTCCTCACGGCCAAAGGCGCGCGCGTTGACTCGACGCTGGATGCTCAACTGCAGGCGTTAACGCTGCAGGCCCTGCAACAGCAGATACAGGCCCTTGAGCCGCGCAACGTGCGCGATGGCGCGGCGCTGGTAGTGGATAACGCGACCGGAGAGGTGCTGGCCTACGTGGGCAACGGCGGCCGCTTCAGTTCGGCGCGTCATGTGGATGGGGTGCGGGCGCGCCGTCAGGCCGGCTCCACGCTCAAGCCTTTTCTGTACGAACTGGCCCTGGAATCTACCCGGCTGCACGCGGCGTCGATTCTGGACGATAGCCCGCTGAGCATCATGACCGACGGCGGCCCCTATGTGCCCCAAAATTACGATCAGGCTTTTCGCGGGCCGGTCAGCCTGCGCACCGCGCTCTCGGGCTCGCTGAATATTCCTGCCGTCAGAACCCTGATGCTCCTCACGCCAGAGCGCTTTCTGGGGCGCCTGCGCGAAGTCGGCTTTCAGGGTCTCACGCACGACGGCGACTATTACGGCGAAGCGCTGGCGCTGGGCTCGCCGGAAGTCTCGCTGTGGGAACTGGTGAACGCCTATCGAACGCTTGCCCGTGGCGGGAACTTCTCGCCCTTGCGCCTGCTGCCAGCGGCAGAACAAACCCCGCGCGCGGTGATGACGCCCGCCGCGAGCTTCATCATCGGCGACATCCTTGCCGATCGCGGCAGCCGCAGCGCCACGTTCGGGCTCGAGAGTCCGCTCGCCCTGCCGTTCTGGGCGGCGGTCAAAACCGGCACCAGCAAGCAAATGCGCGACAACTGGTGCGTGGGCTATTCCGCCCGCTACACCGTTGGCGTGTGGGTAGGAAACTTCGACGGCTCACCCATGTGGGAGGTCTCGGGCCTGAGCGGCGCGGCGCCGGTCTGGTCGGCGGTGATGCAGGCCTTGCATGCGACCGATTCCAGCGCGCCGCCGCCAAGGCCGGCGGGTCTGGAACAACGCGAAGTGCACTTCGAACACGATCTCGAGCCCACGCGCCAGGAATGGTTTCTCGCCGGCACCGCCAGCGATGCGGTCACGCCGGTCCCTGTCGGCCAAACCCAGCCCCGCATCGTGGCACCCACCAACGGCAGCATTCTGGTACTCGACCCCGACATCCCGCCGGCCCATCAGCGCCTGTTCTTCACGATGGCCCCACAGCGCGCGGCTGTGCGCTGGCGGCTGGATGAACAAGACCTACCGGAGGCTGCCAGCGCGCTGCCCGCGCCGGGGCGTCATCGTCTGCGTCTGCTGGATGCCAAGGGTGTCGTGCTGGATGAAATCCGCTTCACCGTGCGGGGACATGCGCCCGTTAAGCCATGATCGCGATGAGATTCAAATCAGCAGGCTCGTTCGCGGCCGTATTCTTGGTACGATGCGGGCCATGAGCCAATCGTGGACCCTTACCCAGTTTCGCTGGGACGATATCAATCCCGCCAAGGTCGATCGCGATCTGCTGGAAACCGTTAAAACGGCCGCGCTTGTCGAGGCCAACAGCGCTGACTACGTCACCTATCTGCGCAATGTGTTCGCCGACGACGATGCCTTCAAGGCGGCGGCGGATGAATGGGGTGTGGAGGAAGCCCAGCACGGGGAAGCCCTTGCCCGCTGGGCAATGGCAGTAGATCCCAGCTTTGATTTCCACGCCGCGCTCGCCCGCTTCCGCGCGGGCTACCAGCTACCGCTGGAAGTGAATGCTTCGGTGAGGGGTTCCCGCGCTGGCGAATTGATCGCCCGCTGCGTGGTGGAGTCCGGCACCTGTTCGTTTTATTCCGCCATCCGCGATCGCAGCCCGGATCCCGTGCTCCGCGCGATTTGCCACCACATTGCGCAGGATGAAGCGCGGCATTACCGCCTGTTTGAAGACCATCTCGAGCGCTACATCGCGCGGGAACCGCTCAGCCTGCTGGCCCGGCTAAGAATCGCTTTTGGCCGGGTGGATGAAACCGGTGACGATGAGCTGTCCTACGCGTTCTACAGCGCGAACATCAATAGCAAAGACGAAACCTACGACCGCGAACGCTGCGCCACCGCCTACTGGCGGCGCGCGATCAAGCTCTATGAGCCGCGCCACGTGCAAGGCGCCGCGCGGATGATTCTGCGCGCGGCCCGACTGCGTCTCGCGGCGCCCATCCTGCGCTGGACCCTGTCCGCAGTGTGGTGGGGCATGCAGCGCAAGCTGCGGCGGCTCGAGGCCACCGCGCGCTAAAACCTACACCAGCGTACTGGGGTCGGCGCTGGCCGACTCCCGCTGGAAACGCGTCCAGACAAACGGCACCTGCAGCTGCTGCCAGAATCGGCGCGGCATCCGCTCATCGATGCCAATCTCACCCAACTCGCTGTCCGGCCGATGCAGCCAGGTGCCGAAAATCTGATCCCATAGCACCAGATTCTGACCGTAGTTACTGTTGCCCTCGGCCGGATCGGGCGAATGGTGCCAGCGATGCAGGTTGGGCGTGTTGAAGAGGTAGTCGAGCCAACCGCCGCGCATCGCGACGTTGCAATGGGTGAGTAGTCCGAGATAAGCGGTAATCGCGCTCACCCAGATGATGGCGTCCATCGAAATCCCGGTCAGCAGCATGAACGGCAGGCTGGCCACCACGCTGATATTGGAATCGATGAAGTGGAAGCGCCCGGTGTTGGCAATCCACAGCCGCCGCACACTGTGATGAATCGCATGAAAACGCCATAAGATAGGCCATTCGTGGGACAGTCGGTGTGCCCAGTAGAGCCCGAACTCCGCCGCCACCATGCCAATCACCACCTGCACGGCCAACGGCAAAGTGCCTACCCACCCTTCCCCGCGATGAGCAAAAAAGGGCAGCGCCGAAAGCAGGATGATGGTCATCTGCACCGAGCCTTTATCCAGCAGGGTGTGGGCAAGATCAGCCGGTAGCTGGCCGTCGGAACGCTGCCACGCGCGACGCCAGGGCCAGCGACGCTCCAGCAGCAGCAACCAGCAGAGCATCCAGAGATACGAAAGATTGAAGAACCAGGCTTTGCGCAGCGTGACATCCAGAAACGAGGGATGTCCGCTACTGAAGCCAAACGCCAGAATGCTGGCGCTGGAGATTACCAGCGCCGGCCACGCAATGTAGGCAAGAATCTGTTCTATACGCCCTGGTTGAAGGGGCTTATCGGGAGTCACGAGCGTTTCAGTCATCAGGGTGCTGGCTTCTGTTTGTCTTTACACACGGTATGCAGCGAGGTGGCGACTTCGTACTGGTCGTCGCTGGCGTCGCGCGCCAAACCACAATGAACCCTGGTTTGCAGCCGCACGCCCTCGCCTTCGGGATAAATCTCGAACTCGTAGCGGGGACTGCAGTTTGCGGAGCAGCGGGCGTAGAGGTCTTTTCCTTCGTCGCCATGTCCTTCGGAGAAAGTGCGAATCCAGTCGTTCACCTTTGAGATCGACTTGAAGGACCGGTCGGGCCAGGTGAACGGATTATTTTTCGTCTGCTTGGCCAAGCTCACGCATACGGCCTGCTGTTCGGCATCGGGCAAGAATTTGGTGGGACCAACGCGATAAATCACGCGGGTTTGCGCGCCCTTTTTGCAGTCTTTGCACTGCTTGGCGCTGTCGTTGGCCTTGGTTTGTTTATAAGCGTCATCAAGCAATCGGGCGGCGACCGCCCGAACAGACTTGGGATGTTCGGCAAGGTTGTACATGATGCCGACGGATGCCATTTCCTTAGCCAGCGGGATTTCCGGCGAACCGGCCGCACAAGTGGCCGAGGTTGCAGCGGGCGCGGCAGGCTCGGCCGCAACGAGCGAGGAGCCTAGCGAGGCACCGGTCAGAGCCAGCGCGAGCAAGAGCGTTTTGATAAGCAGTCTCCCGATTGTTGACCTGCATAGTAATACGAACGCAGGACTTAACCGAGTCTTAACCTGAGGCTTGTGCAGCCCCAGGTTTGACGCCGCTCCGAACCCGGAGCGCGGGGCGTTAGCCCATGGTTTGAACTTTATCGATTGCCATGCGGTAGATCACGCGCGCCTCGCTCGGCGAACGCCAGGGATAGGTGTCCTGACCGATGTACTTCTTGGCGAGTGAATCGATGTGGGCGTCCGCGCCGTCTTCGGTCACCTCAACAATGTGACCCATGATCTGGAGATAGCGATAGGCGTTGTCCGGGTCGAGGATAGAAATCGCGACCGCCGGGCGAGCGCGCATGTTTTTGTCCTTAACGCGACCTTTTGCGGAATTCAGCAGAATGTGACTGCCGTCGAAGCTGAACCACACCGGGGTCACCTGTGGTGCGCCGTTGCTCATAGAGGTGCCGAGATGGGCGAAAGTCAGCTTGGTGGTAACGAGGTCAAGAAATTCGGCAGGAATGGTGGCCATTGGCGCGCTCCGGCTAAGGCATCTGTAACGAATACGGGCACGCTAAGCCGGTGAGCGTAGCGGGGTCAAGCGAGGCCGCTCAGGCTTCTCTCACCAGACGGTTACGCCCGGCTTCCTTTGCGCGGTAGAGCGCGGCGTCGGCCCGTTCGAAAAGGCTTTCCAGAGAATCGTCAGGGCGAAGGGCGGAGAGTCCGATTGAGACGGTCATCGGAATAACCTCGCCCCGGAACTGGAACGCGGCGGAGGCGATGCGCTCGCGTAGGTCATCACAAAGCGTCGCAACGTCTTCCAGACTGGTATCAGGAAAGACGCCAACAAACTCTTCTCCGCCGTAACGGGCAAAAAGGTCGGTGCCTCGAACCCGGTGGATTGCGATGCTCGCCACTGAGCGGAGCAGACGATCGCCGACGCGATGCCCAAAACGGTCATTCACCAGCTTGAAATGGTCCAGATCGAATACCGCAAGACACAAGGGCGAATCGTTGCGGCGAGCCCGCATGATTTCGAGTTCGGCCCGCTCTTCATAGGCCAGACGATTGGGGGTGTCGGTGAGGGTATCCCGATGTGCGCGAGCGTGCTCGGCGGCAAGACTCTCGCGCAGGCGAGCCGACTCCAGCTCAAAGCTGGAGACCTGATTGGTCAATTCTGCGATGCGTTGCTCGTAGTCTTGTCGTTGGCGCTGCTGCATCTCAAGGAAGGAGTCCAAAGACAGGCGTACGGTATTCAAGCTGTCTTCCAGTTTGGCATGCGCCTGAATATCCGGACTTTCGGACTGCATGATCGCGTCGAGCGTCTCCAGACCAGCGGTGATGGACCGGCTCAGCATGTCTGAATCGTTGGCCGCAGAACGCGAGTGGTCGAGTGTCACTTTTAGTTGGGTATCGATCAGGCTTAGGTACTGAGATGCCCGCTTGAGAAACGCCGCAAGGAGTTTTGCGTCACGTCCAAGATGAACCTGAACATCTCCCAACAGGCCGGTAACTTCGGAGATGGGGTCGTTCAACTCGCCCTGAGCCAGCGCGATCCGCAGGGCATTTCGGCGATTCTCGAACTCACCGGGGATTTTTAACTGCTCAGTCAGTTGCAGCATCAAATCGACGGCGGTGCTGGTCTCGGCCGGCTCGGCGGAGAGGGTCGGCGTGTTGATAAGCGCAACCAGTTCATCAACCAGTTGTTGGGGATCGTCCCCTGCCCGCAGACGCGTCCTGATTGAGGCAATGCCATGACCCAGGGCAGGGCTATTCACGAGCGCATCGAGCAGTTGCTCAAAGGGCTCGGAGAGAGGGGCGGTACTCGGGATACGGCGGCTTAAAATCGTGGCGCAACGCTCACCGACGCGCTGAATCAATCCTGAAAACTGCCCGGCGCGTCCGTTTTCGCTGAGATTGTTGCGAAGAACCTCGAGCTCGCGGGCGAGTTCGGGGTCGAAGCGACCGAAGCCTTCGGAGATACGTAGCAGTGTGCGAACCAGAATCCGCTCGGCAGACGTCCACTCGGCACGCTTACGCTCAAATTCGCTACTGAGTTCCCGGTAGCGGACTTTGAGATCGGGCGAGGTGGTTTGAGTATCGTTGCTTTGCATGATTCGTTTAGACCGTTCATCGGTCTTAGCGCCCATGCAGCCTACAACTTGAGCAATCGGAGCCCCTTCAGTCCTGGAGGATTGTCGTTAAGGGGACGCAGCTCACTCAAAAATCCCGTGCAGAAACCAACCGCGACTGCCCGCAAGATCCCTGAACACCCAGAGCCGGCTACCGTGCTGATTGCGCGCAATAAAGTAATCTCGCGAAACCTGAGCGCCATCCCACCAACCGGCCTCGATCCGCTCCCGCTCGTTCGCCAGTTCCAGCGGGCCGTCATAGCTGGGACGTCCATCGTGTTCCATCAACGGCAGAGGCTGATGGGTAAGCCACAGGGGACGTTCCGGCCAGCGCCGGGACAAGTCTTGTGCCTGCGGCGCTGGTGCATTCAGGCTGCTGGTATTCACGGCCTGCAGCCTGCTCGCCCACTCGGGGCGATGGTCCGCCTGAGTCCGCAAGGTTTGCAGCGCGCGCTCCCCCAGTCTGGCCCGGAGACGCTCGGCGAATCGCGGCAGGGTTTCGCGTTCAGCGATGTCCTCACGCCGTGCAAAAAGGTCACGGCCGGGGGCGCTGGGCAGCACTTCAAATTGTGCGACCTCCAGACTAATCCCACGCACCGGGGCATGGAGTTGCTGGCGCAGGAAGTATTCGCGGGATACGCGCAGTAGGTGGAGCGCTTCACGACTCGGTTCCAATAAGCCGATGGGATGCTGGGTCACCGAGCCATCCGCATGGTGAAGCTGCCAGAGCAGATGACGGCTGACGGACGCCTGCGCACGCAACACGCCGGTAAATTCATTGAGCAGGCGCTCCATGGCCAGGGCCAATCCCTGTGCATGGTGGATTTCCCAGAGCAGGTCGATGCGACTGGCAAAGCGTTGCCGCGGGACAAACGCCGCTCTGGGATCGGGTGCCCGCCCAAGCGCCCGATCAAGGCTGAGTAAGAGACCTGGCGTAAAACGACGGGCAAGGCTGTCTCGTGGGAGACGCAGACATTCGCCAATGGTACGGACACCGATCCCACAAAAATCCTGTTGCAGTTTGGCCGGAAGGTCGAGCACTTCCAGCGACACCTGACTGAGCGCGGCCGGCAGGGCCGCCAGAGACTCAACCGCAGCCGACTGGCGGGCGCGCGCCAACCAGATGGCTGCCGTTGGCGTAGGTGCAGTCCCAAAAGCAATGGTCTGGAAGCCCAATTGGCGCAATTCACGCCGCAACCGGGCCACCAGGCCAGACAGCCCGCCAAACAAGCCCAGACTGCCGCGAATTTCCATGAGCAAACCGTTCGGCGCGACAGGCGCCACCAGCGGCGTGAACTGATAGGCCCAATCACAGAGTTGCTCCATGGCCCGTTCTTCGGCTGCCGGCACCCGCATAAATGCCAGAACTTCGCCCAGTGCATGAGCCGCGGCCAATGGCATACCGACGCGAATCCCAAGCCTGACCGCCTCCGCGTTGGCAAGGCTGATTCTTTGCCGCGCCCCCTCGCCGTCGACTAATACGCAGGCTTTGCGTTCTGCATTGCCACGGGTGGCCATATCCAGCGTGAAGCGTGGCAAATGCACCGCCAGCCATAGCCTGTTAGAAGCCTCCGGTTCAGGCGCGGTCGTGGTGACGGAAGCCAGGGTCATCGGTGCGGTGCGCCCAAGGGGCGGGATTTGGAGAGGCGCGGCAATCTCATCGAGTTTCATGAAGGAAATTCCTGATTGGGGCTGTTGTAATGGTTTTAATCAGTGAGAGGGCTTAAAGCTGTCGCAGGGAATGGCTCACAGCACGAGCCGGCATTCCCGCTCACGCGGTGTGCCACGACATTTGAGGACTTCGATGGCGACCTCCTGCGTCCCTGCCAGAGGATTCAACGCCAGACGCAAACTGGCGGGAGACGACTGCGCGGCGCAGCCTTGATCGCGAAACAGAATGCCAAGGCTGCCCCCCGCCTCACAGGCCAACTGCAGGCGACGGAGGGCAAGCGCCTCAAGCTGCCCCGGCCAGTACAAGGCAGCGCCACAATCCACAAAGCGCAAGGCCTGCTCGAACGCCCATAGTTCGCTGTCGTTCACTGAGCTTGCGGCGCGCTTGCCACGACGAGGCGCACGTCTGGCTGGCAAGCCCGAACTTGTGCCGGCGGCGGCCTGCTCCAGATCAATCACCAACAAACGGGAAATTTCGACGCCGGCAGCCTGCAAGGCCGGGGCATACGGCAGATGAGGAGGTGCGACCCAGATCAGCCAGTGTTTAAGCAGTGAAAGTTTGGCCAGTGCTGGCAGCACCAAACGCAAGGCGCCGATGCCGGGATAGGCGGTAAGAATCTCGACCAGCCCGGGGCTTGGCCAGCCACCGCCTGGCAACAGCGCATCGAGTTGCTCAAACCCGGTGGACAGACCCTCACCAGAGGCAACTTCCCCGGCGCGCCAGAGTTTGGCGCGGCGCATGAGTTCTTCCAGCGTCATCGCACACGCGACCTCAACACCCCGACGACCAATCCCTCGATGACCAGCGACTGGGTTGCCAGATCGACTTCAATCGGTGTGAACGCCTCGTTTTCGGGCAACAGCGAGACCCGCTGGCCACGCCGCTGGAAACGTTTGACGGTGACCTCGTCTTCGAGTCTGGCCACCACAATCTGGCCGTTTTCTGCCGTACTCACCGCATGCACGGCAAGCAGGTCGTCGTTCAATATGCCGGCATCACGCATGCTGGCGCCTTTAACCCGGAGCAGATAGTCGGCCCGGGGATGGAAGGCCGCGGGGTCGAGCTGGAGATGTTCTTCGATATGTTCGCTGGCCAGGATGGGATAGCCGGCGGCGACTCGACCAACGACCGGGAGGCCGCTGACATTGGTCTCCGGCTCATCCGGCAGGCGAATCCCCCGCGAAGCGCCGGGCAGGAGTTCGATAGCGCCTTTACGGGCCAGCGCCCGCAAATGTTCTTCAGCGGCATTGGCCGAGCGAAATCCCAGTGCCTCTGCAATCTCGCTACGCGTTGGCGGCAGGCCGCTGGCTTTCAATGTCTTGCGAACAAAGTTGAGGACTTCCAGCTGACGTGCAGTGAGGGTGGTGGCCATGGCGATACTGTTTATTTGTACAGCTGTGATTATAGCCAGCTAAAAGGCATCGGCAAGGCCGGCGTGCAGGATCAGGCCAGCGTCGGCAGGGCTTCGCTATACTCAGCCCGCCCTTTAAGACCCCGGCATAGCGTGAGGAAAACGCTTGCTCACCAACGCCCGTAACGAATCCCGGAGTTGAATTACCTATGGCCGGTGATACCAAAGGACTGCGTCGACTCTGGAATGCCTGTGGCTATTCATGGGCCGGCTTATGCGCCGCCTGGCGCTATGAAGAGGCGTTTCGTCAGGAAATCATGCTGGTCGGCGCACTCGTGCCAGCCGCCATCTGGCTGGCCCGTAGCCCATTAGAACTGGTGCTGCTACTAGGGTCGGGGGTGTTAGTGCTGATCGTGGAATTACTGAATTCCGCGATTGAGGCCGTGACAGATCGGGTGGGCCTGGAAAAACACGTGCTATCTGCACGCGCCAAAGACCTTGGTTCGGCCGCCGTGATGCTGAGTTTGATCCTGATGGGGCTCGTGTGGTCGGGCGTGCTCTGGCAACGCTTCAGCCAGGATTAGGTCACCCGCCGCTTTTTTTCAGCGGAGAGCGCGTGCGAGTTCTCGCGTGGTCACTCGCAGACGCTCGATGAGCACTCGCTGGAACGTTCTGCTCATCCGCAGCTGACAGGGCAATGACGCCCATTCCTTGAAATCCTTCTCAATGCCGATCAGCGTGCTATCGCTGTCGGCGATGACCTTGGCACTCCGCCCGCCCTCAGAAAGATATTCAATCTCGCCAAAACACTCGCCTTCACGCAGATCGGCGATACGCACGCCGTTGACGATGACGCCAATTCCGCCCTCGGCCAGTACATAAAAGGAACGGCCCTTCGAGCCTTCCGTAAAGATAGTTTCGCCGGCACCGCAGCGCCGCCAGCTCGCCACCTTCATCACTTCCTTGAGCTCGTTACGGGTGAAATCGCGGAAAAAACTCAGGGCGCCCAGCGCTTCGATTTTCTGATCTTCGGTGAGCGTGACTTCGAGGCTACGAGTGCCGGAAACCAGCGCATCAAGGTCATGAACAAGCTCGGCACCTGTGCGGTAGCGTTTAGCGAGATCTTTTTCCAGCAGCTTTTTAACGATCTGCCATAGCCCCTCCGGCACGTCCTGAATCAGGCGCGGATCTTCGTAGCACACTTTCTGGATAAGTCCGGTGAGGCCCTTGGCGGCGAACGGCGGGATGCCGGCCAACATTTCGTAGAAGACCGAGCCTAGCGAGAACAGGTCGGACTGCTGCGTGATTTCAGAATCTCTCGCCTGCTCCGGCGACATGTACATGGGCGATCCGAACCAGCCGACGATTTGCGTCTGATCTGCCCCTACCCGCCGCGCAATACCGAAATCGCCCAGCTTGGCGATACCGGTCCGGGTCAACATGATATTGGCCGGCTTGATGTCACGGTGAAGCACGCCGAGCTGGTGCGCGTAATCCAGCGCATCAGCGGTTTGCCGGATAATGCCCATCACCTGCTCGATCGGTAACAGGGCATCCCGCGAGCAGTGATTGCGTAAGGTATCCCCGCCTTCGATGTATTCCATCACCATGTACGGGCGGCCTTCCTCTTCGCCGGCCTCGTAGACTTTCAGCACATTGGGATGATCAAGACGCCCTGCCGAACGGGCTTCATTAATAAACAGGCGTCGCGCCATGCCTTCGCTGTCAGTCTCAACCTGGCTGGCCAGCTTGATCGCAACGGGCCGGTCGACATAGGGGTCATGCCCCCGATAAACCACCCCCATCGCACCACGTCCCAGCACGCTGATGACGTCGTACTTACCAATTTTCTTGGGGATTTCTTTCATTTTTTATCAGTTTTGAGCCGTGTCATTCGGGTTTGGTCGAGGATCAGATCAATGCCCAATTCTTTTGCCCATTGGTCCAGCGGATCGCTGCCCGTTTGCCGCGCGAGCGTCAGCTTGCCCATGAAATGGGCGAGCTCGTTAACCGATTTTGCCATCGCGTAATCTTTGGGGTTACGCCTTGCTTCATCAATGACCGCGCGTTGCAGGCAGACATAGTCCACGGCCAACTCACGAACGTGGGCATAATCGCCCTGCCCGCCGCCAAATTCATCCAGCATGAAGCGACAGCCGAACTCGCGCAGCGTGTTCACCAGTTCTGCGGTCTCTGCCAGATGCGCGACTGCATCGCGATCGATTAACGAGAAACACAGGCGCGCCGGCGGCACGGCGGTTTCCATCAGGAGTTCAAGAATCACGCTGGCCAAGCCTTCACGGACCAGCGAGGCGCCGGACAATGGCAGCACCACTGTGGCAAAGCGCTCACTATCGGCCGTCGCCGCCTGCATCCAGCGCAAAGTCTCGCGCACTAACCACAGGTCAACGTCCCATGCCAGCGCTGAGCTCGCTGCCGCCTGGGCAAACAGCGCGGGAGGAATCAGTTTGCCCTTGCGGTCGGCAGCGCTCACCGCCATTTGCATCAGGGGCGGACGCTCCGAACGCACCGCCCGTGCTTCCTGAAACAGTAGCACCAGCCGCTCACGCTGAACGGCTTTCTGCACATAGCTCGTAATTTGTTTGAGTTGTTCCTGATGACGGTTTTCGGCGCCGGCAACGACCACCCGCTTATCGGGATTCGCTTCGCCCTCGGCGCAGGCTTCCGCTACCGTATCCCACAACTGTTCGGCACGCGCGCCAAACTGGCCGACCTCCATCAAACCAGCCGCAAAACTGAGTGTGACCGCACGACCGTCGTGGTCACGGGCCAATGCCATCAGCTCTTTGATGACCTGATCTATCTCTTCGCTGGCGGTCCAGACGATGGCTTTATCCCAGTACAGTCCAAAGGCCCCGCCCCCCACGCGCCCCACCAGCACCGACTTTTTGCCGTAGCGCTCGCTCAGATAGCGGGCGACGGTGCGCAACACTTCATTGCCGGCGTCATCTCCGTGCTCGTCATTGAGTGCCTTGAGATTGGTCAGCGCGAGTTGCGCGAGCACCGGCGGCGCACCGGTCTGCGTGGCCAGCGTCAGCCGCTTTTCAATTGCCGCCCAGAACCCTTTACGGGTTAGCAAACCGGTGAGTTCGTCGTGCTCGGCCTGCTCTGCGATCTCTTCATGAAACTGCTCGACCACGCCAGACAAGGCCCGCTCAACCGCCGGTGTGGCGTTACCCAGCAAGGGCTTGAGGACGCCGCGCCGAAGGTTCATGGCCACCTGCTCGAGCGTGAGCGTGAGCGCCTTCAGCCCGCGCCGGTCAACAAACACAAAAGGGTTGAAATCTTCCCCGAGCCAGACCAGCGCAATGGCATAGGACTGACGGGTATTCGCGTTCATCAGGAACCGATCGCCCTCAGCCAGCGCACGGGCGCGCCGGAGCCAGCGTTCCCATTCTGGCGACTGGGACTGCCGGGATGCTGGGCTGCTCGCCGCGAGACCAGCCTTTTCGCGATGCTCCTTGAGCACCTTTTGCTGCTCGACGCTGGTCTGAACGACCGCGCTTACGTTGTCCTGATAGTCCTGGCTTTGCGCTTCAAGCAGCGCATTGAGTTCATCCAAAACGGGCGCCAACTGCGCCGGGTCGCCATCCAGTTTCTGCTCGGCAGTCCGAATGATGGCGGAGACTTTTTGTTCGAGCTGTTCTTCATGCAAGGCCGACGTCGCGGGGCGCACCTCGGCGACGCGGTCGATCAACTGACGCACAGGGTGCTTGTCGTCATTAAAAAACTGCTCGTCGAGTACCGCGGCCTTGTGCGCCACGGCCTG
>CAMCQE010000064.1 GCA_945876945.1 Klebsiella pneumoniae | reverse complement strand
CGACAGCCCTAAGCCATCCGCCCCGCCCACGCCCGGCGGGTCCATAACCCGGCAACGATCACCTGTGGCAGCAGCACCGCGCAGGCCGTGAGGGATTCACCGGTTTGCGGGCGCAGGAGACCGGCGAGGCTGTGGGCGCCCGCCAGATGCGCAATCGCCGGCAGCAGCCAGTACGCGAGCGCGAGATAAATCAGCTGCGAGCCCTCAACCCCGCGGCGGGGGGCGCGGCAGGCAATGCCGAAGAACACCAGCAGGTCGCGAGTGGCGAACAGCAGCAGCGGGCCGGCGTCGCCGTTGAAGCGGGTCAAGCTGCCCGGTAACGCGATGTTGGGATTCCCGTTGAGCGCCAGCACGAGCGCGAGGCCGATGGCGTACAGCAAACCGACCCCCCACAGCGGCGACTCTTCCGCCACCCGCCGCCACTGCGCGTGCTGCGCATAGCCGAGCAGACGGCGAGGCAGCATGGGATCTGGCGCAAACACAAAGGCGCACAGATAAGCCGCCAGCAGCGCGCAGACGAAGCCCGCTTTGGCCAAAGTGCCAGAGATCAGGGCGGGGGAATCGGTGAGCGAAACCACGCTGCCGGTAGCGAGCGCGGCAAGAAATCCGATAAAGCCCGCGAGCGCCCAAGGCAGGGTGCGAACTTTCAACTCTTCGCACATCAGGCGATAGCTGCCAAACACTACCCAGGCCGCCAATGCGGCCACCACGCACGCGCTGAAAGCCAGCGCCGGATAGTCCTGACCGAACCAGCGCACATTGGTGTCGGGTCGGTTGAGAATGGCGTTCGCCAGTAACAGCGCGGCCAATCCACCGGCGATCCGCAGGCTCATCGGGGCACCGGCCTGATGGCCACGCTGGGCGAGAAGGAGCGCGCCGATCAGCGCAAACGCATGGAGGCCGATGGCCGCTGCCGCGAGCATCAGCAGCGTCCAGCCGGCGTCGGCGGTGACCTCGATGCTCAGCAGATAGACCAGCACGCACAGCCCACCGCAGATCCAGGCCGCCGCTGGCGCGCCGAGGAGCTTGCCCCACGTCATGGGCCAGGGGCCGAGAGCCGACATGCGTTGTTGATCCCAGCTGCGGCTGCGCAGCTCCTGAATCAGCGATTCCCCCGTGAGATGCGCGCCCCACGCCAAAGTGAAAAGGACGAAGCAGCCGAGTCCCGCGTTGGCAGTGACGATGCCGAGCCCGCGGCCATTGAGCAGCCAGGCCAGCGCCAGCAAGGCGCCCAGCGCGGCGAAGGCGCTGACCAGTCGCGGCTGAGTGCACTCCAGCCAGAGGTTGCGCTGGAACTCAGGATTCATGCGGGCTGCCCGGGGTTTTGAGGGTGTCGAGGTAGAGCTGCTGGAGATCGACGCGTTCGGGGTGCAGCGCGCTTACCGGCACGCCGGCCATCACCAGCGTCTTGAGCAGGGCGGCCTGCGCGGCGGGGTCGCCGGTGAAATCAAATCTGAGCGCGGCATCGGTCTGCCGCAGATTGGCCACCCCCGCCTGTGCGCCGAGGACATGGGTGGCTGCGGGCGTGGCGGTAGCGAGTTCGAGTACCAGCGAACGGGTGCTCCGCAGCGCCGGCGCCAGCGGCCGGAAATCGCGAATGCGGCCGCCGTCGATAATCAGCATGTGCGTGGCGTATTCCTCGAGCTCCGCCAGGATGTGCGAGGACACCAGGAGCGTCATGCCGCTTGCTTGCAGATGTCGGAGCAGCGCCGCCAGCGAATGGCGCGCTTCCGGATCGAGCCCGGCCGCGGGTTCATCCAGCACCAGCAGCCGGGGGCCGTGAATGATGGCCTGCGCGATCGCCAGCCGCTGCCGCAATCCGCGCGAGAGGGTGCCCGCGGCCTGCTGAAGGCGGTCGGCGAGACCGAGCGAGGTCGCCGTTTCGAGCACGCGCGGGGCAAGACCGCTGCGGATTCCGTTGGCGGCGGCGGCATATTCCAGACACTGCGCGACGCTCAGCGCCTCATAGACCCCGAAGAAGTCCGCCAGATAGCCAATGCGTTCGTGCGAACGGCGCGGTTCTTCGATGACGTTGATGCCGTCCACTTCGATCTCGCCGGCGAGTGGGCGTTCCAGCCCGCAGAGACAGCGCATGAGGGTGGTTTTGCCCGCGCCGTTGGGGCCCACGAGTGCGGTAATGGTTTGGGGTTCAATCCTGACGCTGACATCGTGCAGGGCGCGCACGCCGGGATACTCGTGGCTGAGATGCTGGATGCGAATCATGGGCGCGATTCTGCGCGTCGCGTCAGGTGCTGGCCAGCGCGTAAACTCCCGGCACATGAGCCTTGGCAAACAATCCCCCCGCAGCGGGCTCGCGCGCGCGCTGAGCAAGCGCGGCTACTGCTCGCGCACGGCGGCGGCCGCGCTGATTAGCGCGGGCCGGGTGCAGCTGAACGGTAAAATCACGCGCGACCCGGAAGCACCCACCACCCCGGCCAGTCGCATTGAAGTAGACGGATTCGCGGTGGCGGCGGTGGATTTCGTCTATCTCGCCCTTAACAAGCCGCGCGGTCTGGTCACCACCGCGACCGACGAACAAGACCGCGCTACGGTTTACACCTGCCTCGAAGGCGCGCCCCTCCCCTGGGTCTCGCCGGTCGGGCGACTGGACAAGGCCAGCGAAGGCCTGCTGCTGATGAGCAACGACACGGTGTGGGCCGCGGGGATCACCGAGCCCGTGCACGGCCTGACCAAGACCTATCACGTGCAGGTTTCGCCGATCCCGGATGCCGCGCGACTGCAGGCAATGGAAGCGGGCTGCGTGCTGCCCGACGGTGAGCGCCTGCACGCGGTGAAGGTGATATTGCTCCGCCGCGGCGAGCGCAATGCCTGGCTCGAATGCACGCTCGACGAAGGCCGCAACCGGCATTTACGCCGGCTGTGTGAGGCTTTCGATCTCGATGTGCTGCGACTGGTGCGGGTTGCGATTGGCCCGTTGACCCTAGGGCCTCTGGCCAAAGGCGCGTGGCGGCACCTGAGTGCCGCCGAAGTGGACGCCTTACGCCCGGCGGCGCGCTAAGGCCCACATCGCGGTTTGCGCCGTATGCTACTCAACGCCCCTTTCTGGAAGTAACGATGTCTCAGCCCCGCTGTCTGGTGCCTTCCTCGCTGCAGTTCGGCGTTTGCGCGCTGGCGACCGATCGCTCGCTCTCGCCCGTGCAGTTGGCGCGCGAAGTGGAAGCGCGCGGGCTCGACATCCTCATGTTCCCCGAAAACAGCCATATGCCGCTCGATCGTCGGCAGGATTGGCCGCCGGTTGAAGGCTTGATGGATCCGCTTACTCGCCTCTATGACCCCTTCGTGGCGCTGGCCGGCGCGGCGGCGGTAACCGAGCGCCTGCTGCTCGGGTTTGCCGTGTGCCTGATGACGCATCGGGATCCCATCAACACCGCGAAGGCGGTGGCCTCGCTCGATTTGATGTCGAACGGCCGGGTGATTCTGGGGGTGGCCGGCGGCGCGCTCGAATCGGCCATGCGCAATCACGGCAGTGACTTCAAGCAACGCTGGAAAATCACCCGCGAACGCACGCTCGCGGTACGCCGCATCTGGGCGGAAGACATGGCGGAGTTTGCGGGTGACTTCGTGAATTTCGGGCCGATGGCGTCCTATCCCAAACCGTTGCAGGCCGCCGGGCCGCCGGTATGGATAGGGTCTAATTCAAAATCGGTGCCGGGCCGGGTGGCGGATTATGCCGACGGCTGGATTGTGTACCGGGGCATTTACAAGGGCGACGCGCCGACCGATTTGCGCACGGCCTGTGAGAATGCCGGGCGCAATTTTGATGAGCTCACGCTGACGCTGATGGACGCCCCGCGCGAAGAAAGCGAAGCGCGCGAGTGGATCGCGCGCGGCTACCGCAAACTCATTTACCTGTTGCCGCAAGCCGGGGACGGCGTGCTGGCGCGCCTGGACGAAATCGCGGCGCTGGCGAAACGGTTACGCGCCGCTTAAGCCCGGAAATTATCTTTCAGGGCCCGCGTCGCGCCGAAGACTTCATGCAGGGGCGCGCCAACCAGCCCCACCGTTTGCTGAATCTCCGCGCTGTCCGGGCGCAGGAAAGGATTGGTGGCGAGTTCTTCGGCGAGCAGCGAGGGCACGGTGGGTTGGTGCTTCGCGCGGCGGCTGTCGATCTCCCGCATGCGGGAGACCAGCGCCGCGTTGCCGGGTTCGACGCTGAGGGCAAACCGGCCATTCGACTGCGTGTATTCGTGCGCGCAATAGATCCGGGTGTCGCCGGGCAAGGCGCGGAGCTTGGACAGCGAATGCCACATCTGCGGCGCTGTGCCTTCAAACATTCGTCCACAGCCGAGCGCGAAGAGGGTGTCGCCGCAGAACAGCGCGGCGTCAGCGGCAAACCAGTAGGCGATGTGGCCGCGAGTATGACCCGGCACATCAAAAACCGTGGCGCTGACCGCGCCAAAGCTGAAGGTGTCGCCATCGGCCACGGTTAGCGCGATGCCGGGAATGCGCTCGCGGTCGGCGGCGGGGCCCACGATCTGGCAGCCCGTGGCGGCCTGGAGTTCGAGATTGCCGCCCACGTGATCGAAATGGTGATGCGTATTGAGGATATGGGTCAGCGTCCAGCCGTGGGCCTTCAATGCCGCCAGCACGGGCGCGGTTTCTGCCGGATCAACGACCGCGGTCAGCCCCTGCGTGGGCTCGTGCACCAGATAAACGTAGTTGTCGCTTAAGCAGGGAATCTGTTCGATTTGCAGCATGGCAGGCATCCGTGGCGGGGTGGGCCCCGAGTATAGCCGCCGCGCTTGCGTTCGGGCCTGCTTGCCGCAATCTTGCTGAGTCTGGAATGAGAGGGGTATGCCAATGCCGGTGTATGTGTATCTGTGTGAAGAAAACGGCCAGACGGTGGAAGTGCGCCATGGGATAGAACAGGCGCTCGGCACCTGGGGCGAGGTGTGTTACGCGGCGCAAATTCCGCTCGGCGACACCGACTTTTTGGCCAGCGTGCGCAAGGTGCTCACACCGCCGGGGATCGCGGTGCCGAAGAGCAACGCGGAGATCCGCAACATGGGCTTTACCAAGCTGGTGAAGCGCGACGACGGGGTGTACGAAAACGTGACCCGCAGCGGGGGCGAGGCGCGCTATATGCGCCGGGGCGAGGCCGACAGCCTGCCGCATCTGAACAAAAAAATCGGCGACTGAATCGCCCTGCCACCCAAAGAAAAGCCCCGCCGAAGCGGGGCTTTCCATCACGGACGGGAGAAGTAAGCGCGAGGCTTACATCATGCCCATGCCGGGCATACCGCCCATACCGCCCATGCCACCCATGTCACCGCCACCGGCCGGGGCACCGCCATCACGCTTCGGCGCTTCGGCAACCATGGCTTCGGTGGTCAGGATGAGGCTGGCAACGGAGGCCGCGTTCTGCAGGGCAGAGCGGGAGACCTTGGTCGGGTCCAGAATGCCCATGGCGATCATGTCGCCGTATTCGCCGGTCTGGGCGTTGTAACCGAAGTTACCGGTGCCTTCGTTGACCTTGTTGACGACTACGGACGGCTCGACGCCGGCGTTGGCCACGATCTGGCGAATCGGTTCTTCCAGTGCGCGCACCAGAATGTTGATACCGATCTGCTGGTCATGGTTGTCACCGACCACAGCGCGGGCCTTGGCCTGCGAGCGGAGCAGGGCCACACCGCCGCCAGGCACAACGCCTTCTTCAACCGCAGCGCGGGTGGAGTGCAGCGCGTCTTCCACGCGGGCCTTCTTTTCCTTCATTTCGACTTCGGTGGCAGCGCCAACCTTGATGACGGCGACGCCGCCAGCCAGCTTGGCCACGCGTTCCTGCAGCTTTTCGCGGTCGTAATCGGAGGTGGTTTCCTCGATCTGGACGCGGATCTGCTGGACGCGGTTTTCGATCTGCTTCTGGTCGCCGAAGCCGTCGATGATCGTGGTGTTCTCTTTCGAGATCTGGATCTTCTTGGCGCGGCCGAGGTCGGTCAGCTCAGTCTTCTCGAGGGACAGACCGATTTCGTCAGCGATGACGCGGCCGCCGGTGAGGACAGCGATGTCTTCCAGCATGGCCTTGCGGCGATCGCCAAAGCCCGGGGCTTTAACGGCGGCCACTTTGACGATGCCGCGCATGTTGTTCACCACGAGGGTGGCCAGCGCTTCGCCTTCGACGTCTTCGCAGATGATCAGCAGCGAACGGCCGGACTTGGCCACGCCTTCCAGCACCGGGAGGAGGTCACGGATGTTGGAGATCTTCTTGTCGTGCAGGAGGATGAGGGGTTCGTCGAGTTCGACGCTCATGTTTTCCTGATTGTTGATGAAGTACGGGGAGAGGTAGCCGCGGTCAAACTGCATGCCTTCCACGATGTCCAGCTCGTTTTCGAGGCCGGAACCTTCTTCAACGGTGATCACGCCTTCTTTGCCGACCTTGTCCATCGCCTTGGCAATGATGTCGCCAATGTTGGTGTCGGAGTTGGCGGAAATGGTGCCGACCTGGGCAATCGCCTTGGTGTCGGTGCAGGGCTTGGAAATCGCGCCCAGCTCGGCCACGGCAGCGGCCACGGCCTTGTCGATACCGCGCTTGATGTCCATCGGGTTGGTGCCGGCGGTGACGGCCTTCATGCCTTCACGCACGATGGCCTGGGCCAGCACGGTGGCGGTGGTGGTGCCGTCGCCAGCGATGTCGGAAGTCTTGGAAGCGACTTCTTTCACCATCTGGGCGCCCATGTTCTCGAACTTGTCTTCCAGTTCGATTTCTTTCGCCACGGAAACGCCGTCCTTGGTGACGGTCGGGGCGCCAAAGCTCTTTTCGAGCACGACGTTACGGCCTTTCGGGCCGAGCGTCTGCTTTACAGCGTTGGCGAGAATGTTGACGCCACGCACCATGCGCGCGCGGGCGTCATCGGAAAAGCGGACTTCTTTTGCAGCCATTGTTCAGATTCCTCTAGTAATGGAGTTGCGGTGAGGCGCGGAGGCTTAGCCCAGCACCGCGACGATGTCGTCTTCGCGCATCACGAGGTAGTCGACGCCGTCGACTTTCACCTCGGTGCCGGAGTACTTGCCAAACAGCACCTTGTCGCCGACTTTGACGTCGAGCGGACGGACGGTACCGTTTTCGAGCAGCTTGCCGTTGCCGGTAGCCATGACTTCACCGCGAACGGGCTTTTCGGCGGCGGAATCGGGGATCAGGATGCCGCCCGGCGAGGTTTTGTCCTCTTCCAGACGTTTGATGATCACGCGGTCGTGCAGGGGACGGATCTTCATGGTCTCTCTTCTCCTTGAAGACTTGCGAACTAATTGGTTTTAGGGTGTTACTCGAACGACCGGGAGCGTGTTATTAGCACTCTCCGGTGAGTAGTGCTAAAGGATAGGGACTCGAATTCATGAGATCAAGGCGCACGGCCAGAACTTTTTCAGGATTGTCCCGATTGCTGACAGCCGTGTTGCTCGGCACCGGCAGTCTGGCGGCTGTCGCGAACCCCGGCACCTGCGAATTGAAACTACCGCCCTTGGCCGTGACGGTGAGCACCACGGACGGCGGGGTTGAGGTTTCCACGACCGAGGATGCCGCGCTTCGGTCGCGCATGGATGTGCCGCTTGAGGGACCACTGCAAGGCTGTTGGGCGCTGGATATCGACGGCGATGGCCATCCCGAGCTGTTGCTGAGTGCGGCAGTCGCAGAGTCTGGCGCTGCGCCCGCCCTGCACGCCTGGCGTTGGACCGGCGAATGGTTTGAATCGCTGGCGCTCGCCCCGCTGGAAGTGTCGCCTCCGCTCCCGGCAACGTCTGTGGAGAATCTTGAACTGGTGGCAGGCGAACTGGTGCGCAGCTTCCGCGCCACGCGCGGCGGGTCACCGCTGGCGCACTTTCGCTATGACCGTGAGGGCGGGCGCTGGGTCCCGCTACAGGCGCTGCGAACGGACGCCGCCCGACGGCCCAAAGTTGATGTCGACTCGCTCCTGCAAGCGCCTGTCGACACCAAGACTTCGCCCTGACCTTCCCCTCGAAACGCGCCTCGTCTAGGCTTGCCTGAACTACCGAAACCCCATTTTGGGTTGGAGGGATCCGAGATGCCTGAGGCCGCGAGAGCGCTGCACGAGCTGGAACCTTTTCTCGCCCACTGCCGGGTCCGGCAGTACGCCGCCCGCGCCCCGATTATTCGTCAGGGGGACGCGGCAACCGAGCTGTTCTTGATTGTTCGCGGCTCCGTGTCGGTCATGCTGGCCGATGAGCAAGGCCGGGAGATTGTGCTGGCCTACCTGAATGCCGGCGAATTCTTTGGCGAAATCGGTCTGTTTGTGCAGGACGAAGGTCGCTCGGCGCTGGTGCGGGCGCGCTCGGACTGCGCGGTGGCGCAAATCAGCTATGCGCGATTGCGGGAACTGAACGAACTCTATCCCCAGGTGCTCATTGCGATGACCGGTCAACTGGCCCGTCGCTTGCGCGCCACCAATCGCAAACTCGGCGACCTCGCCTTCATGGACGTTTATGGACGTCTGGCGCACGCGCTACTGGAACTCTGCGAACAGCCGGATGCCGAGGTGCAGGCCAGCGGCACTCTGGTTCGCGTGACCCAGCAGGAGTTAGCCCGGCTGATTGGCTGCTCCCGCGAAATGGTCGGCAAGGTGTTGAAGGAAATGGAACAGCAGAAGCACGTCGCTCTGCAGGGGCGGGCCATTTTGTTGCCCGGGGTCAAACCCAAATCCCGTGGCACGGGGCGCGCCGTCGCAAAATAGCCGGCGGACTTCGCGCGCGATGTGCCCTGACGGTCGATTTAGTCTCTCGTACGCAACATCTGGGTGACGTTAGACCGAAAGCCCCAATATACTGTGGCGTGATGAACACGAAACCCTATCGCGCGCCTACTCCCTTGTTGCCGGTCTGGCTGCTGGCGGCCGTGCTCTTGGCGCCTTCGGTGGTGGCCAATGCCGCCACGCCTGACGCCGACGCGAGCCAAGCGACGCAAGCGGCGTCTGCCGCCGAAGACCCCGCAGCTCTGGTGGTCCTCGCCACGCGCTACCAGCGCGGGCAGGGCGTTCCCCGTGACCTGGCGCAAGCTGCCGCGCTCTATGAGCGGGCCGCGAAACTCGGCAACGCGGAGGCGCAGTTCAATCTGGGGAATTTGTACCTGCTCGGCGAAGGCGTGCCGCGCGACGACGACTGGGCATTCACCTGGTTCCGCGAAGCCGCTCAGCGCGGTCATCCGCTGGCGCAGAAAAATGTCGACCAGTTCTACAAAGCTGCCGGCATGCGGCCACCGGCCGAGGGCGCTGCGCCAACGGTGCCTGAAGCGTTGGGCGAATTGCCGGGCGCGCCTGCCGCCGCTGCGGCCATGAATAAGAACGACGATGACGTGGTGCCGTCCAAACTGCCGAACGCGCCGGTGCCGGTGCCAGACGAAGTCTCCGTCGACGAGATGAACGCGCTGGAACTCGCGCGAAGCCGCGGGATCCGGCTGGATGCCGTGCCGGAAGCCACTGAGCCCACCGCGCCCATCGCGCCGGTCGAGGCAGCGCTGGCGCCGCCCGCGCCCGACGATCCGCAACTCGCCCAAGCCCGAGCCCAGTTGGCGGCGGGCAAACCACTGGCGGCGCTGCCCTTGCTGCAGCAGCAGGCAGAGGCGGGGAGTCCGGAAGCGCAATGGTTGCTCTCGCAAGTACTCACCGGCCTGAAGCGAACCCCCGCCGACCAAACCGCTGCCTTGCAGTGGCTGGAACGGGCGGCATCTGCCGGTTGGCGAGATGCCCAATACGCACTGGGCTTGCGCTACGACCGGGGTGAGGGTGTAACCCCCGATGAGGCCGAGGCGGTGACCTGGTACCGGGCCGCCGCGCGCCAGGGACATGCGGCTGCGTTCGAACGTTTACGGGTGATTTATCGCAATGCCGGCTTGCCGGTGCCGGCGCTGGATATCCCGCCGCCGAGCTCCGCACTGGACCCCACCTCCGCTATTCCATCCGTTGCCCGTCAGGGGAGCTTCAAATCATGCAATCAACAAGACTGCACACGGCCAGCGGCCTGAATCTGGCGCGGCCGGCGACCGAAGTCATGGGCTTCTACCGCTCCCGAATCCTGCCGCAGATCCTGGATTTAAGCGAGCGCATGCCCGGCGTTGAGGCGGCCAGACAGCGGGCGGTGGAATATGCCGGCGGGCACGTGCTCGAGATCGGCAGCGGCCTTGGCTCAACGCTGATGTATTACTCGGGAGAAATTACCTCCCTGACCACGGTCGACCCCAATCCCGCGCTGAATGCGCGCGCCAGACGGCGCTTGCGCCACGTGCCGTTTCCGGTCGATGTGCGCGAAGGGCGAGGCGAGAATCTGCCGGTCAAGGACGCGGCGTTCGACTGTGTCGTGAGCACTTTTACCTTGTGTTGCGTCGATAACCTCGACCGCGTGGCCGCCGAGATTTATCGCGTGCTGAAGCCGGGCGGGCGCTTCCATTTTGTCGAGATTGGCTTGAGCGAGGACCCGTCCGAGGCGCGCTGGCAGCGGCGTTTAAGCCGCCTGCAGCGGGTGTTTGTGGATGGGTGCCGCCTCGATATGGCTTTGGGCGCTGCGCTTGCCGGCGCGGGGCTGGCCGTCAAACGCCTGGAAATGACTCGCCTCGAGCGCCTGCCGCGCCCACTGGGCTGCGCTTGGGAAGGCTTGGCGGTACGCGAAGCCTGAGCGCGAACTCAGGCCCGCAAGACCACCGACTTCGGACCGCTGAAGAGCGGGAAATCCGGGGCAATCATTTTTCCCATCCGCACCAGTCGCTGCCAGTCGTCGTCCGTGATTTCCTTGCGGTGTTTGACCATCAGCTCTTCTGCGAGGTCGGAGAATGCGTCGGCCTGTTCGGTGATGTAGTACACCTCTGCGAGACGCAGCTTGGCGGTGAAGTTACGGGGCGCGTTTTCAATCACTTGCCGTAACTTCTCTTCCGCTTCTGTATAGAAGCCGCCCGCAATATTCATATCGATATCAACGATATCTGCATTCCCGCTAGCGCCCAGCGGAATCGGTTGGCTCGCGGCGCTGTTCACCGCGACCAGGCCGCCCACGGCGCCGGTCGGTTCTACCATAGCGCGGATCTCGTTCTCCAGACGCACTCGGTTGCCCGATTTGCGCGCGACCTCGGCTTTCAGCGTTTCGTCGCCCGAAGGGTCGGCCTGAAGCTGTCGCGCATTGCGGCGCGATGCCCACCAGCGACGCCCGCCATAGACGCCTGCGGCGGCCAGCGAGCAGGCGGCTAGCAGCAAATAGGGCGTTAGGCCGCCCGCGTCATCGCCCTGCGGTAGCGGTGCGGCAATGGGCGCCACCACGTCTTGCGCGGGCGCTGGCGTGATCATCTTCTTCAGGTCGGCGACCGCTTCGGCATTGAGCGCCGCGGGCGTCGTGGGTGCTGCCGCCGCCGAAGGTGCTGGATTCGGCGCCGCGGGCTCGGCGGCCGCGATCGGCGCTGGAGCCTGAACTTGCGGCGCGGGGGCCGCAACCGCTGCGACGGGCGAAACGCCCGAGGCCGGTGTTTCGTAGCGCGCCCGAATGGCGGCCAATTTAGCGTCCAGCGCGCTGAGGCGCGCCGCCAGTTCGGGATCCTGTTCGGCCAGCGAGCGCGAGACACTGAGCCGGGCCATCGCGGCTTTCGCCGCGCTCAGGGTGGCAGCCGGGTCGTTTGCCAGCGATTCGCGGGCGGGTGTAGCCCCCGGCGTTCCCAGGACCGGTGCCTGCGCCGCCGGTGCGGGCGTGGCGGCTGGCTTGGCGACGGCGGCAGCCTGAATCTCGCCATCCAGTCGCAACACGGCTCCCACACGCAAGCGATCCATGCTGCCGTTGAAGGCCTGCGGATTGCGCTCAAAGAGTTGTTTCATCAGCCCGTTGGTATTGCGGCCCCCGCCCAGTTTGTGGGCGATGGTCCACAGCGAATCGCCGGGGCGGACCGGGCCGTAGTCCCCAGCGCCGACGGCTATTGTGGGCGCCGTTGCTGTGGCCCGCGCCGGGCGCGGCGCCCTGGCCGGCAGTGGGCGCGGCTTGGGTAACTGCGGGGCTGCCACGATCGGTGGCGCCAGCGAAACGGAATAGCGCCCGGTCAGGGCCTGCTTGGCGTGGCTCAAGCGAAGACGGAAGGTAAGATTGCGGGCGTCGACGGGCAGACTGCTTTCAAGATGCACGTACGGCCGACCGTCCGGTGAGATCAGGATCTGCCCGCGCATGGATTCCAGAATCCAGGCCGGTGTGGCTGCGCCCTCGGCAAAATGGTCCGGCAGGATGTCGACGCGCCACTCCGAAGGGAGTTCTTCGGGCGCAGCGTAAAGGTCGATCGAGGCATCTAGCCTGCTCCCCAGCGCGCTCGTGGTTTGAATTTCACCCAAGCCCAGTGCCAGAGAGGCCGGGGAGGCGAGAGCGACGAGGAGGGGGGGAAAGCAGCGCGATAATTTTTTCATTCGATAAGTCTCTGGTTGACTGGTCCATGTCGCGTGAGATGACCACTGACGAACGGGCAGGCACACTGCATGCCAGACGGTCTTAACCCGGGGTAGCGGCCACGCATGTCTATTCCTTCAGAGCGAGCGGAAAAAACGGTGTCCCTGATAGCGGGCACCAAGATTTTCGACCGCAACTACTTCAAACGCTATTACGAAGATCCCAGAACCCGCGTTGCCGCCACCGGGCACTATGCGGTGCTGGCCGACTTCATCGCGGCCTATCTGCGCATGCTGACGGTGCCTGTGGCCAGCATACTGGACGCTGGCGCGGGCGTTGGTCACTTTCGCAGTCGCCTGCTCCGACACTTCCCGAACGCCCGGTACCTTGGGATTGATGTCAGCGAATATGCGTGTGAGCGCTATGGCTGGACGCAAACCTCGATCGCCGACTTCAGCGAAGGCCGCTACGACCTGGTGGTTTGTCACGATGTTTTGCAGTACCTGCCGGCGCGGGAAGCCGAGCGGGCGCTGGCCAATCTCGCACAGCTATGTGGCGGCGTGCTCTATTTTCTGGCCCTGACCCGCGAGGATTGGCGCGAGAACTGCGATCAAACCAGAACCGATCGCGCGGTGTTTTTGCGCAGCGCGCGCTGGTATGCCAAGCGTCTGGAGCCTCACTTCCGCAATGCCGGCGGCGGGCTCTTCATCGCCCGGCAGTCGGGCATTGTGAGCTTCGCGCTCCACGCCTCGCCCTGAGCGAAGCCTGGCCTCAGGCCTGTTGCGGCAGAAAACTCAGCGCCATGCCGTTGTTACACCAGCGCTGACGCGTGGGCGCCGGGCCGTCATCAAACACATGACCCTGATGCCCGCCGCAACGCACGCAGTGGTACTCGGTGCGCGGAATGAAGATTTTGAAGTCCCGCTTCTGCGCCAGATGTCCCGGAATACTGCTGAAGAAACTCGGCCAGCCGGTGCCGCTGTCGAATTTCATCTCACTGCTGAAGAGCGGTAAGCGGCAGGCGCGACAGAGAAACAGGCCGGGCCGCTTTTCGTGATTTAAGCCACTGGTGAACGGCGGCTCGGTGGCCTCGTCAAAGAGCACCGCATAGCTGTCGCCCGGCAATAGTTTTTGCCACTCGCCCTTGCTCCGGTTGAGGGGGGTGAGGTCTAGCGACAGGTCGTGTTGGGGCGGCAAGAAACTTTGCCAGCGGCGCTGGAGGTCCGCCGCGCCGTTCGCCGTATCCTCCGCCCGTGCACTGCCCCAGCCAAAGGCACTCAACAGGGCAGCGTTCCGTAACCAGTGGCGTCGGTTCATCGCGAATTCCTCTGTGTTAGTCGGTCACCGGGTCAGCAAAATAGCGGGCGATATACGTATCGAAATCGAGCTTGTCGTTGGCTTCGAGCGCCTTTTGTTCGGCGATCGAGGTCGCCGCCAGGCCGTTGAAGTGGTCGCGCAGTCCAGACCGCAACGGCCGCTCGCGGAAATAGCGTTCGTGCTGCGCCGCCTGCTCCAGGGTGTAGTCAAAAAAGGTTTGCCGGCGCTGCTGGAGTTCGCGGAGCACGCGGGCTGAGGGCAGTTCATCTGGCGTGCGCAGGATCGCCATTTGCTGCTGAAGTGCTCGCACGTAGCGCGGTTCGGCCGCGCCCTCGTCAAGAATCTCGCAAATCGGCATCAGCCCATCCAGGATCTCTTGCGCCCACTGCGCCAGCGGCACTTTGGCGCCGTCTCGGATGAGCAACAAATCGGGCTCGCGACCGCGCATGGCCACCGTAAGCTCGTTGTATTCCATGCCCCATTGTTCCTCGCCGGTGATCCGAGGGCTGTCTGCCAGCAGACAGAAGATGAGGAAAGCCTCGAGGAACAGCAGATGCTCTTCGTCTACGCCGATGGGGCTATAGGAGTAGACGTCGAGCGCCCGCATTTCCACGTACTCCACGCCGCGCTCGCGGAGCGCGAGTGTGGGGCGCTCGCCGGACCGCGTGGTGCGTTTGGGGCGCATGTAGCTATAGAACTCGTTTTCGATTTGCAGGATGTTGGTGTTGAGCTGAATGCGCTCCTCACCGTCGTACAGCCCCATCACCTCGTATTCCGGGTAAGGCGTGGCAATCGCGCGGCTCAGGCTGTCGACATAGGGCGCAAGCCCATCGTAGGAAATGGCCAGCGCCGCCTGATTCTTGTTCTTGTAGCCCACGTCGCTCATGCGCAGCGAGGTGGCGTAGGGCAGATAGTGCGAACACTCGTCGAACTTCTTGAAGCGCGACGTCCGCCCGGCCAGGAACGAACTGCACACCACCGGCGAATTGCCGAACAGCAGCGGCACCAGCCAGCCGATGCGGCGGAAGTTACGAATCAAGCCAAAGTAATGGTCGTCGACGAAGTCGCGCAGCGCGAGTTCGCTGCCAATCACCTCCCGATAACCCGGCCAGAAATCGAGCGGCAGCGAGTAGTTGAAATGCACGCCGGCGATGGCCTGCATCCGTCGCCCGTAGCGATAGTCGAGGCCCACGCGGTAGGCGTGTTTCATCTTGCCGGTATTCGACGTGCCGTAGCGCGCGATGGGAATGAGGCTGTCGTCTTTCAGCGCGCAGGGCATGCTCGAGGCCCACAGCAGTTCGTCGCCGGGGAGCATGGCGTACGCGAACTGATGCACTTCGTGCAAAAACCGCAGCACTTCTTCGGTGCGGTCTAAGGCCGGGGTAATGAACTCGGCCAGCGCCTCGGAATAATCGGTCGTGATGTAAGGATGGGTCAGGGCCGAACCCCAGGCTGCGGGGTGCGGGGTTTGGGCGATGCTGCCGTCGCGCCGGATGCGCAGACACTCTTTCTCCAAGCCTCGTTTGCCAGTGCGTAAACGCGAGGCGAGCCCTGCGCGCGAGAGCTTGGCGATGCGGTCGGCGGCGAGTGAATACATGCAGGCCTCGGGCGTCGTGGGCGGAATTGCGGCGGAGTATAACAGGGCCTCGCGCGGTGGCCGGGAATGCGATTTACAAGGCAAAACGATGTCGCATAGGATGGCTCGACCCTCTTGCAGGACACCCCGTGAATAAAATCCTCATTGCCAATCGTGGCGAAATTGCCTGCCGGGTGATCCGTAGCGCGCAAGCGCTCGGTGCCCGCACCGTTGCGGTCTATTCCGACGCCGACCGTGAGTCCCTGCACGTGGCGAGCGCGGACGAGGCCGTCCATATCGGCGCCGCCAAGGCCGCAGAAAGCTATCTCAATATCGATGCCCTGCTTGCCGCCGCCGCCGCCACAGGCGCGACTGCGGTACACCCGGGCTATGGTTTTCTGGCCGAAAACGCCGGATTTGCCAGCCGGGTGATTGAGGCCGGTCTCATTTGGGTGGGCCCAACGCCGGCACAGATCGAGGCAATGGGCGACAAAGCGCGCGCCCGCAGTCTGGCCGAATCCGCGGGCGTGCCGATTGTGCCTGGCAGTGCCAGGTTTCCCACCGGAGAACTCGATGGCCTCGAAGCCGCCGCTGAACAAGTGGGCTATCCCCTGCTGGTGAAAGCTTCCGCCGGCGGTGGCGGCATCGGGATGCGACTGGTCGACGGGCCAGAGCAACTGCGCAAAACCGCCGAGGCCACCCAAACCATGGCCGAGCGTTCGTTTGGCGACGGCACCGTGTTTCTTGAGCGCTATATCCCGCGCGCCCGGCACGTCGAAATTCAGGTCTTTGGGTTCGGGGACGGCCGCGCCGTTCACGTTTACGAGCGGGATTGCTCCATTCAGCGCCGTTTCCAGAAAGTGATTGAGGAAGCCCCCGCGCCGGGTTTGCCGCATGAGGTGCGCCAGCAGATGGCCGAAGCCGCGGCCCGGCTGGCGGCCAGCCAGCACTATCGCGGCGCCGGCACGGTGGAGTTCATCGTCAACGCCGAAACCTTCGAATTCTTTTTTCTGGAAATGAATACCCGCATTCAGGTGGAGCATCCGGTGACCGAGTGCATCACCGGGCTCGATCTGGTGAGCCTGCAGCTGCGCTTGGCGGCGGGCGAAACGCTGGACCACCTGACGCAGGACAGCATTCCGCTCGCCGGGCACGCCATTGAATGCCGGCTCTATGCCGAGAATCCCGCCAAAATGTTCCTCCCCTCGCCGGGCAAACTCGCCCGCTTCGCGCTGCCGGCCGCCACCGAGGGCGTGCGGATCGACACCGGCGTGCGCGAAGGTGACACCATCACCGCTTACTACGATCCGATGGTCGCCAAACTGATTTGCCATGGCGCCACGCGTGACGAGGCGCTGGCGCGGATGGCGGCCGTACTGGAAGGCACAACGGTTGAAGGCATTTTCACCAATGTCGAGTTTCTGCGCCGCGTGGTGGCGCATGCCGCCTTTCAGCGCGGCGAGGTCTTTACCGGTTTTATTGACGCGTACAAGGCAGACCTGCTCGCTTGAGCGGGCGGCAACAGAAAGGCTCACGCGATGATCTATGACGAACCAAGGTTTCGCCCCGGCGGCGATCGCTTTCTTGAGATTGAGTTTGGCGACGAGCTGAATCTCGAACTCAACTTCCGCGCGCAGGGTCTGGGACAGGCCATTACGCGCGAAAAAGTGAAAGGCGTGGGCGAAATCGCACCGTTTTTCTCCTCCGCGCTGGTCCACTACGACCCCGACCTCATCGGCTACGAAGACCTCTGCCGGGAACTCAAACGCCTGATCGAGTCGGTTGCCTCCAGCAACGATGTCGAACTCGAAAGCCGGCTCGTCTATATGCCGGCGATGTATCTCGACCCCTGGAGCGATGAAGCCATCGACCAGTACATCGAGAAGATCAATCCCAACAAAGAACGCGATCCGGACTTCGTCGCCCGCATTAACGGGCTGGACGACGTGGCGCAGCTGGTGCGCGTGCATTCCGGCACCGAATACTGGGTGGCGGCGCTGGGCTTCTGGCCGGGCACGCCGTTCATGATGCCGCTGGACCCGCGCTGCCGGCTGTTTGCGCCCAAGTACAACCCGCCGCGCACCTACACCAAGACCGGCACCATCGGCATGGGCGGCGGCGCCACCGCCATCTATCCGGTGGACGGCCCGGGCGGCTATCAGATTTTTGCCCGCACGCCGGTGCCGATTTGGGACATGCAGCAGAGGCTGCAACCGTTCAAGGAAGCGCCCTACCTGCTGCGGCCCACCGATCGCATGAAGTTCATTCATGTGAACCGCGAAGAGTTCGACGCCATCGAGCGCCAGTGCGCCGAAGGCAGCTACCAGATGAACGTCGTGGGCTACCAGAAAATTTCTCTCCAAAGCTATCGCGCGTGGGTTGCAACGCTCGACATGAACGCCCGGTTTTAAGGAGCGCGTATGTTGGAAGTCATCAAATCAGGCTTGGAAACCAGCATTCAGGACTGGCCGGGCCGACAGGGTTATCTCAAATGCGGCTTCCCGTGGTCGGGCCCGATGGACCATTGGTCTTTCCGCCTGGCCAATGTGCTGGTGGGCAACGCGCCCGGCACGGCGGGTCTTGAATGCCAGTTCATCGGGCCGTCCTTGCGGTTCACCGCCGACGCCGTGTTTGCCCTCACCGGCGCCGACATGCAGGCCAAGCTTGATGGCGTGCCGGTGCCCACCTGGGAAAGCGTGGCGGCCAAGGCCGGACAAGTGCTGGAAATGGCGTTCCCGAAAGTCGGCGCGCGCGCCTACTTCGCGATCGCCGGCGGCATCGAAAACGAAGTCTTTTTTGGCTCCCGCGCCACCTTCAACAAAGGCGGTCTGGGCGGCATGGGCGGGCATTCCATCAAGGTGGGGCAGACCTTGCCGGTGGGGACCGGCGGCAACGGTGTCGCGGGCCGGCGGGTGAAGCCGGAAGCGCGGCCGGTGTTCGTCACCGACAAGCGCTGGAACGTGGAAGTCTGCGCAGGCCCCAACGACGACTGGATCGACGAGGCTGGCCAGCAGCGGTTTTTGACGACCGACTGGAAGCTCTCCTCCAAAAGCGATCGCGGCGGTTTTCGCCTTGAAGGCCCCGAGTGGACCTTCACCGACAAAGCCCACAACAAGCTGCCCGAGCACGGCTCGGATCCCGCGAACATCGTGGATCACGGCTATCCGCTTGGCGCGATCAACCTCGCGGGCCAAACGCCCATCATCCTCGTTAACGACTGGCCGGATGGCGGCGGGTTTATCAATCCGTACACCGTGCCCGGCTGCGCGTTCTGGAAGCTCGGGCAATCGAAGCCGGGCGAGCTCTATCACTTCCAGCAGATTTCGGTGACCGAGGCTCAGGCCGAAGCGCGCCGCATCACCGCGCTCTGCACCGAATCCAGCATTGAAACCCTCTAGAGGCTTATCTCATGGCGCATGAAATTGAACTGATGACGGCCGGCAATATGTGGAAGGTGCTGGTGAAGCCGGGTGACGCGGTCAAAGCCGGCGACACGCTGTTCATCATGGAAGTGATGAAGATGGAAGTGCCGCATGAAGCCCCGGCCGACGGCACCGTCTCGGCGGTCAATATCAGCGAAGGCGAGGAAGGTCTGGACGCTGGTTTTGTGGCGGTAGTGATCGACTAGCCCGCGCGCGGCCGGGGCGTTCTCGCCGGGATGCGCCCGGTGCATACTCCCGCCGCGAACTTCACGTCCAACCAAGCGCCCATCCGCGTCACTCAGGAGGAGTCCTCTGCCATGAAACTCGCCCTTTATCTGCCCAATTTTCGCGACCACGTTACCGTCAAGGAACTCGAAGACCTCACCGCGCTCGCCGAGGCGCTGGACTTTGACTCGGTGTGGACGCTCGACCGCATCGTCGTGCCCGAAGCCTCCGACCGGCAGGAACTGCAGCACGCGTTTGGCATGATGGAGCAGTTCCCCAAGGCGCTGCCGGTGTCTGCGCGCGGCCAGTGGCTGCACGGCATGCCGCTTATCCCCTGGCTGGCGGCGAAGACCCAAAAGCTGCGGATCGGCATGAGCATTATCGACACCCCCTACCGCGCCCCCGGCGTGCTGGCCGGCGAAATTGCCACCGTTGATCATCTGTCGAACGGGCGGGTGAACGTGGGGCTGGGCTCCGGCTGGATGCCCGAAGAATTCGCCGCCGCGAGCGCCGCGCACCTGTTCCCCAAGCGCCACAAGCACGTGCGCGAAACCATCGAAGTGCTGCAGGGGATCTGGACCAACGAGGTCTTTGAATATCACGGCGAATTCGCCGATTTCGAGCC
>CAMCQE010000063.1 GCA_945876945.1 Klebsiella pneumoniae | reverse complement strand
GCGTTGATTTCGGGTTGCGTCATCCGCGTCCGCTCACAGCCGATACGCCAGTCCGCCACCAGGGAAATCTGATAGCCCCCGCCGGCGGCAACGCCATTCAGTGCAGCGACCACTGGCTTATCCACCAGCAAGACCTGTCGATAGCACTCGGCAACATCGCCAAACCACGCCGGCACTCGCTCGGCCGTCATCTCCTTGGCCTCTTCCAGATCAACCCCGGCACAAAACGCGCGCTCACCGGCGCCGGTCACCACGACTGCTTTCACCGCCGCTGAGGCATCGGCCTCACGCAGGGCGGCGACAAAGTCCCGGGCCAGCGCCCGGCTCAGGGGATTCAACACCGCAGGTCGATTGAAAATCAGTTGCACAACGCCATCGGCTTCATGCACCTGTAAGGCCGGTGCTGATTCGCTCATGGCAGCTGTTTCCGGAATGAGTTCTTGACGAGAATTTTGCCCTCACGGAACGTGAAGACATCGCAGCCACGGGCCCGCACTTTTGCCCCGTCGCTATTACGGGTACCGGTAAAAATCCACTCAGACACTCCCCGGTCGCCGCAGACAAAGTCCCCCAGACACTCGAAGTGAGCGTCCGGAAAGCTGGACCAGAGCGCGGCATAACCGGTGCGCACGGACGCCATTCCCCGCCACTCCGTCCCTTCAACGGCAGTCCCCACCGACGCCATGAAAACGCAGTCCTGGTGCATATGCGCCATCAGGGCATCGAGGTCGTGGCGGTTCCAGGCGTCGGCGAAACTCGCCAGAAACGCCAGCGTCACTTCGTTTTCGGCCTGCTGCATGATCTGACTCCGGTGGGTAGAGCACCATTTTAGGGAAGCTCTACGCCGCTTGTCGCCCGCCGCGATGCAAGTTGAATTGACTTTGCGCGATCCGAAATTCAGGCTCCCAGCGCCCACCCGTTGAAGCTTGCGGACGTCTCATGCCACGCCATTGGAGAAGCCAGATGGAGCCCACCGGACTACTCGCCAAGGAACGGACTATTGCCGGCCCGGGCTTCAACCGGTGGCTGGTGCCGCCTGCCGCGCTCGCCATCCATCTGTGCATCGGCATGGCCTATGGCTTTTCGGTGTTCTGGAAGCCACTCGGGCAGGCGTTGCTGGGGCCCGATGGCCGCCCCATCGCGAGTTGCGCGGCTGGCGCGGTCACCATCACCAGCAAAATGGCCGGCATTGGACGAGCCCTGTTCGCGACCGACTGCAACTGGACGCAGTTCGACCTCGGCTGGATGTACACCCTGTTCTTTGTCGTGCTGGGCTGCGCCGCAGCGCTCTGGGGTGGCTGGCTGGAACGCGCCGGACCCCGCAAAGCGGGCGTGGTCGCGGCAAGCTGCTGGTGCGGCGGGCTGCTGATCTCGTCCTGCGGCGTGGCCTGGCATCAACTCTGGTTGCTGTGGCTCGGCGCCGGCGTGATCGGGGGCGTAGGTCTGGGCTTAGGCTACATCTCGCCGGTTTCAACGCTGGTGAAATGGTTTCCCGATCGACGCGGGATGGCGACCGGCATGGCCATCATGGGCTTCGGTGGGGGCGCCATGATTGGCTCGCCGCTGGCGACCTTCCTGATGGGGAAATTTGCGACCGCCGGACAGTCCGGCGTGTGGCAGACCTTCGTCGCGCTGGCCCTGATCTACGCGGTATTCATGTTCGCCGGCGCGTTCAGTTATCGCGTCCCCGCGCCCGGTTGGACGCCTGCCGGCTGGACGCCACCGACCGCCGCGCCCAGCAGCATGATCGCCACCCGCCACGTCCATTTTCGCCAAGCCCACCACACCCCACAGTTCTGGCTACTGTGGCTGGTGCTGTGCATGAACGTGTCCGCAGGCATCGGCATCATCGGCGCCGCCTCTCCCATGCTGCAGGAAACTTTCGGCGGGGCCTTGGTTGGCAAGGCCGCCATCGGTTTTGCCGACCTACGCCAAGACACCACCCTCCTCGCCGGCGCGGTGGCCGTTGGCGCCGGCTTCGTCGGCCTCATTTCGCTGTTCAACATCGGCGGCCGAATTTTCTGGGCCTCGTCGTCCGACAAGTTAGGGCGCAAACCTACCTATCTGGTGTTCTTTGTGCTGGGGATAGCGCTGTACCTGCTGGCCGCATATGCGGCGAGCGTTAAATCGATGGCCTTGTTCGTGGTCAGTCTATGTGTGCTGGCATCCATGTACGGCGGCGGCTTTGCCACGATTCCCGCTTACCTCGCCGACTTGTTCGGGTCGCAGTTTGTCGGCGCGATTCACGGTCGCCTGCTGACCGCATGGTCGACCGCCGGCATTCTCGGGCCTTTAATCGTGAACTACATGCACGATGTGCGACTGGAATCGGGCCAGTCCTTCGACCAGATCTACCCGCCCATTTTTCGAGTGCTGGCCGGCATGCTGGCAATTGGACTGGTCGCCAATCTGCTGGTGCGCCCGGTGGCGGCACGCCACTTCATGAGCGATGAGGAACTTGCCCGCGAGAAGCAGTTGGCGCACGAGATGCCACTCGCTGCGAAGGGCGAGGTGACAGCCGGCATGACTCACAGCACCGCACAAACCCGGGTCATTCTGGCCTGGCTCGCGGTCGGAATTCCGCTAGCCTATGGGGTCTGGGTAAGCTTGCTGAAATCGGCCGCCCTGTTTCGTTGACCCGCTTCGCGGCCGCGCCGCAGTTGCCCTTTTGCACGGAGACACCGTAGATGTTCATGAGCGCCCTTGAATACCGCGACTCGCTTCGCCGTTATCAACCTCGGGTATTCGTTAATGGCGAGCGGGTAAAAAGCGTCGCCGACGAGCCGCGCCTGCTGCCAGGCATCAACGCGCTGGGCATTACCTATGAGTACGCGCTCGATCCGCAGCATCAGCGTATTGCGCGCGCCGTGGACCATCGCAGCGGGCGCGAGATCAACCGCTTCCTGCACATCACCCAGAGCCGGGAAGACCTGCTCACCAAGCTCGAATACGTGCGGCTGGTGTGTCAGGAGACGGGTTGCGCCATGCGCTATTTATCGATGGACGGCCTGAACGCCCTGTATCAGCTCAGCTATCGACTGGATGCCGAAGAGGGCAGCGACTACCACCCGCGGGTGCTGGAATATCTGGACCATGTGCAAGCCGGCGATCTGACCGTCGGCATTGCAATGACCGACGCCAAGGGCGACCGCAGCCTGCGGCCACACGAGCAGTCCAATCCCGATACCTATCTCCACGTCGTGGAACGGCGCGCCGACGGCATCGTGATTTCCGGCACCAAGGCCATCGTGACCTCGGCGCCCTATGTCCACGAACTCCTCGTGTTGCCGGGCCGTGCGATGACCGCCGAGGATCGCGATTTTGCGGTGGCCTGCGCGGTCCCGATCGACGCGCCAGGCCTGACCATCATCGCCCGCCCGGCCGGCCGGCCGGGGGAGGCCAAAGCCAGCTTTAGCAGCCAGTATGGCCAGACCACCGGCGTGTGTTTGTTCGATCGCGTGTTCGTGCCGCACGCCCGGGTGTTTCTGGACGGCGAATATGCGCACTCGGAGTTTCTGACCAAGAGTTACGCCACGCATCACCGTCATACCTGCATCGCGGCGCGAGCGGGTTTTGGCGATCTGCTCATCGGCGCTGGCGCCCTGATGCTTGAAGGCAATGGGCTCGACTGTAATCGTCATGGCCATCTGCGCGATGCCATGGTGGAACTCATCAAATTGGTCGAGGCCATCTATGCCTGCGGCGTGGCGGCCTCGGTCTACGGCGTACAAGACCCGGCGGGCAATTTCGAGCCGGAGGCGATCTACGCCAATATCGGCAAGCTGCTGTTAGCGACCCAGATTTACGATATGCACCGACTGGCGCATCAAGTTTCCGGCGGCCTCATCGTGACGCTGCCCGGTCCGGACGAGGACCACAACCCCGAAACTCGCGCCGATCTCGCCGCCGTGTTGGGCGGCCGCGCCGGCTTCCCCTGGGCGCAGCGCGCCGAAGTGTCCCGTTTTATCGAAGACCTCACGGCCTCGGATGCCGCCGGCTGGATGTCGGTCATCAGCCTGCACGGCGGCGGCTCGCCGGAAGCCATGAAACGGGAGATCTACCGGCGCTATCCCGTTTACGAACGCAAGGAATTGGTGAGTCGATTGATGGCACGCGGCGCGCTCGCCGACGCACCGGCACAGAGCGCAGAGCCGGGACAATGCTGCGAGGAAGGCTGTGCGCCCACCGGCCCGAAGCCCGTGTCATTTGTCGCGAAACGCGCCCCGCGCGTGGAAGATTAAGCTAGCGAGAACCCGCGCGTTCGAGCAGGAAAAGTCCGGCGATGACCAGCCCACCGCCCGCAAACAGCGCCAGCGAGGTCTGCTCTCCCAGCAACAGGGCCGCGAACACGATGCCAAATACGGGCACCAGATTGATGTAGGCGCTACTGGTCATGGCGCCGATGGCAACCACGGCCTGGTAGTACCAGAGGAAACCCAGCGCCGAGTTCAGACAACCCAGAAAGGCCATCATCAGCCATGCCTTGCCGTCGAGCATGAGGCTCGGCAAGGCCGCTCTGTCGAGCGCCACAAACGGTAAGAGCAACAGCGTGCCGCACAGCGAGGCGTAGAACACGACGGTCAGCGGCGAGTAAATTGCCAACACCCGCCGCCCGCAGACGGAGTACAAGGCCCAACTCGCGGCGCTGGCGAGCACTAGCCATTCACCCCGCCCAATGCCATTGCTTCCCAGCGCGGAGAATTGACCATCCGTTACCACCACGACCGTGCCGAGGATGCCGATCAGCAAACCGAACATGCCGCGCACGGAAGGCAAACGCCGAAACAGAACCAGATCCAGCAGCGCGACCATCAGCGAAATACTGGCGAAGATCACATTTGCACGATTGGCCTGTGTGTACTCAACCCCCATCAGCACCAAAACGTTGTGCAAGCAAACACCGGTGAGGCCAAGCAGAAAAAATTGGGGCAAATCGCGCCAGGCGATACGCCGGGCCTCCGGCTTCTGCATGGCCACAATGAGCGCCAAGCCCACCGTCGCAAACAGAAACCGGCCAGCCGCCACCGCGTAAGGCGCGTGATAATGGGCCAGCAGCCGCCCAAAGATCGGCGTCATCGCCCAAAACATACAGGCGACGATTAGTTTTAGCTGGATCAACCTCACCGACATCCTGCACTCCAAAGGCTGGCGACTGCGACCTGCCAAGGGACGCCCGGCGAATACCAATCAGGAAGAGCTCGCCGCCTCGACGGCGTCAAGCATACGCTGACATTGCGTTTCAAACGTGCCCGACAACTCGCTTAGCGTGGAGACCAAGCCCGCTTGATCGAGGGTCTGAATTTGCGCTTCAAGCCGAACGCACAGTTCAAGGATGACCGAGAATCCGAGATTGGATGACGATCCTTTCAGGGCATGGGTATCTGCTGCCATACCGGTGATTTCGCCGCCTGCCAACAGCGTCTCAAGCGCTCGTACCCGCCCGGCGCCATCCGTCCTGTAGCGCTGCACGATCTGCCGGAGGTCATGGGCGCTCATGATGCCGAGGAATTCGTCAATCTTGGCGCGAAACGTATTCGCCGTTGCCGTCGCCGTTGCGGTCGTGGGCTGGCTCACGCCTGCCTGCCGTAAACCTGGGCTGCCCCATTTCTCAATCACCCGCTCAAGTTCACTCATCAGCAAGGGTTTGGACAGGAAATCATGCATGCCCGCCGCAAAGCAGGCGTCGCGGTCGGCTTGTCCTTCATTCGCCGTCATCGCAATGATGCGGGGGCCGGCGCGGTCTCCATAGCGAGCCCGAATCATCTCGGTCGCTTCCAAGCCGCTCATGCCCGGCATACGGCAATCCATAAAAATCAGGTCGTATTCAGTGGCAGCCACGGCATCAATGGCGGCGAAACCGGAATCTGCCAGATCAACCACCAAACCCAGTTTGGTCAGCATTCGCGAAGCGACCGTGAGATTGGTCGTGACATCGTCGACCACCAACACCTTGTGGCCAGACCTTGCGCGCAACGGACTGTTTGGCGCGGGAACGCCGGCCCGACTCACGGTTTTTTTGAGCACGGCTTGTAATGAGGACAAGAGCGGGATTTCGCGGACCGGCTTGGCGATGACCGCTTCAGCGCAGCTATCGAATTCATCGGCATCGATCCGGCGCCGCGCGTTGCTCAGTAACAACACCGGGACCGCCGCCCGCTTTTGTAACCGGCTTAGCAACTCGAGCAATCCGCTGCGCTCGGCGTCTGCGACCAGCAGCACCTCTATTCCGCGCGCGGGCGCGGCCGCAGCCGCTGCAATGGCGGGCTCGATCTCTGAAAGTCGGGCAACCGTCGAGACCTGCGCGCCGTGCGCCTCCAGCAATGCGCCGAGCGCCTCGCGGGCGGCAAGATTTGGCTCGCACAGCAAGAGTCGCCTGCCAGCCAAAGCGCCGGCACCGGCGACATCGGCCGCGGGCGCCCGGCTCACAATCACCGTCAACGGGAATCTGACCGTGAAACTTGCACCCTGCCCTTGCACCGACGCCACGCTGATATCAGCACCGAGCAATCTTGCCAGTTGCCTGGTAAGGCTCAAACCCAGCCCGACCCCGCCGTACTCTCTGGTGGTCCCCTCATCGGCTTGCGTGAATGGCTCGAAGATGCGCCCCTGTTCGGCCTCCGGTATTCCCACGCCAGAATCGGTGACGGTGAGGGTCACCGCACCACCGCTATCTTCCCGCCCAATTGACAGCACCACCTGCCCTCGGCGCGTGAATTTAACGGCGTTCCCGAGCAGACTTTGCAGAATTTGTCGCAGGCGCGCGGAATCGGTTTCGATGAGGCCAGGCGCATCGCGCTTGACGTGCAATACCAATTCCAGCCCCTTGTGGCGGGCCGCCTCGGCCACACGTTCCAGCGCATCTTCAGCCAGAGAGCGTAATTCAAAAACGGTGCTTTCTGGCTTAAGTCCTCCGGCTTCGAGGCGCGAGTAATCGAGAATCGTGTTGATAAGTTCGAATAGCGCGTTGCCTGAACTCGTGGCCACTTGCACGAATTCCCGTGCGTCGCCGGATAGATTTTCGCGCTCCAGAAGGGACAGCATGCCCAATACGCCGTTCAACGGTGTACGCAGTTCGTGCCCCATCGTGGCGAGGAAAGTCGCCTTGGCTCGCGCGGCCTGCAAGCTGTCTTCGCGCGCACGCTGCAGCGCGAGCGAGGCTAATTTCTCGCTGGAGCAATCCTGCAGCAGCCCCTCGATACGCAAGGCACGACCGTTGCTGTCATTCTCCACGGCCTGCGCCCAGGTGCGACACCAGCGGTAACCACTGCTGGCGGTACGGAGCCGAAACTCGCCGCCGAAAGCCTTCGTATCGCCCGCCACACAGGCATGGAGTTTGTCGCCCACTGCGAGCGCATCTTCCTTCAGGACTGCCCCTAGCCATCCTTCGCCGGCAAATTGCGGCGGCGTACCGATTAATCGCGTTAGCCCCTCATCCATGTGAAATGTGCCAGCATCAGGCAAATACTCCCAAGTCATGAGCCCTGCACGTGCGCCTAGCACCGCCAGTGCCGCGCGAGGGTCGGCGGCCGTTTGCGGCGTCATTGCTTGCCGCGTTGAAGGCGTGAGCGTCAACGCCAGGCTGCCATCCGACAAGGCCACAGCCGAGCACTTCCAAGGCCTGCTCGCGCCGTCGGCCGTTTTCATCGTCAGGGCTTGAGGTGGGGCGTTCTGGCCCGTCGCGAGCACCATGCGAATCACGCTAAGGGCGGCGTCGCAGGGCGGCGACAGCGCTCGCAAGGCTTGCCCGATGAGCGGCCCGTGGTCCCGCCCGAAAATGAAAGTCGCCGCATCATCGTGCGCGAGGATGCACCCTTGGGCGTCAACCAGAAGGAACGCCGAGGCGCTCGCCTCAGCGGGGAGAGATGGGTATGAGTTGGGTGACACCATGCGCTGGCAAAAATCGCTCAACGGGATTTGAGCGACCACCGATAAATCGCTACGGCCTTCCTGCCTTCATCAAAATAGTCGAGCGCATCGCAGAGCGAGCGCACCAGTCGAATGCCTCTGCCCTTGAACTGCAGGTTTTGATCAAGGTTGGCCGGGAGTTGTCTTACATCAAAACCCTCACCCGTATGGGAAATTGAGATGGTCAACTCGCCCCCCTCGCTCGTCCCGACGTGCCGGCACTCGATCGTGAGATGAGCGTTTTCAAGCTTCTCAAGCCGTTGCTGGCGGTTCTCATAGTATTCGGCGAAGCCGTTGGGCCCTTGCTTGATTTCGGAGTTCAGGCCCAGCAAGCCATGCTCAAGTGCGTTGGAAAAAAGTTCGGTCAGCACCATAAACAAAGGGGTGCGCAAAGGCCCCAAGCCTTGCGCGGTGTCCATCACCTGCATCACCGTCGCCACAGGCTCGGACTTCTTGAGCGCCGTAGCGTCCAGCGTAATCAGAAAGCCCCATTGGCCTGGCGGCTTACCTACCTGTCCGGCACGCGCGTCGCGCTCGGGTGCCGGATGAAATTGCGGGTCGCAGCGCACGCACAAAATGGAGATATCGTCGCTCTGGGGCGCTGTCTCCACATGTTGCGCCAGACGTGCGAGCAACCGGTCAAAGCGATCGTCCGTGCCGCCTGATTGAGTCATCAGGTCGTCCAGGCGTGCGTTACCGAATAATTCTGCGCGCGGGTTATGGGCTTCGACCAGACCATCGGAGTAGGCCCAAACCTCGTCGCCCGGGCGAAGGGCGACTGAGACCGACTGACTGCGATAGCGTTCCGGGGAGACAATGCCTAATGGCAGGTTGATCGAACGGAACCGACTGACGGACGTCCCATCGGAACTCCGGACGATGATATCTGGCAGGCCGCCGTTCCATACCTTGGCCATGCCCGTGTCCTGCGCAATCTCAATGATTGCAGCCGACAGGAAGCGATCGACGGGCAACAACGCACACATCTTGCGGTTGAGTTCCGGCACGATGTCATCAATGCCAAACCCTTTATTAACCATCGAGATAAAAACACCGTGGACGGTCATCGCGCCGATCGCAGCCGGCAGGCCATGTCCGGTGAAGTCACCCACCAGAAAACACTGTTCACCCGTTGGCCGATTAGCCGCCAGGATGATGTCTCCGTTGAGCAGGTCCATGGGCTGGAGCAGAGAACGGACATTCGGCACTGCCAGCTCTTCGGCGGTCGCCACGTTGTCGAGAATGCGCTTGGCGACTTCCAGATCGCGCTGCTGGCGACCTTGATAGTCGGAGAGTTCATCGCGCTGACGGGCTAGCGCCAGATGCATGGAACGCATTCTGAGCGCGGCATCAATCTTGGCCTGCAGTAAGGTGCGGCTATAAGGCTTGGTCAGAAAGTCGTTGCCGCCGACCTCAATACAACGGCGCAATTGCACTTCATCCGAAATCGCGGTCAGGAAAATGACCGGAACAAAGGTCTCGCCCAGCAATTCCTTGATACGGCGCGTCGCCTCGAAGCCGTCCATGGTCGGCATCATGATGTCCATGAAAATCAGCGCCGGGGTTTCGCGCTGACACGCTTCGCAGGCCTGCTCGCCGTCCGCTGCTTCTACAATCTCAAAGCCCTGACTGCGCAACATTGCGGCCAGCACCATCCGGTTGACCGCTTCGTCATCGACTACCAGACATTTGATTCTGTGGGGGGTTACGTCCGTGACGTCCTGAGGCACTGCGACCACTGAAGTTCTCCAATCCTTAGCTGAAGACTGTCCCCGTCAGGGCAACGCCTAGTCAATCTGCATCAGTTGGTCAAAGTTGGCAACGGAGAGAATTTCTCGAATGGAAGCGTTAGCGTTTTTAATTTGTAACGAACGGGTACTGCCTCCGGCAAACTCCTTCAACTGCAGAAGCATGCCCAAGGCGGAGCTATCCATATAAGTCGTTTCGCGCAGGTCAATGATGTAGGTGTCGAAGCGAGGGCGGTCTCCCGCATACGCTGCCCGCAAAGCCGAATGCGCCGAGAAGTCGAACCTCTGCCCCATCCGAATATGCAGGGTCTTACCGTCGACTGATGCGGATGCGGTGATACTCACGAGCGTCTCCTTACTATTTAATTTCTAGAACAGTTCAACATCGCCGCCCGACATATCCTGCTGGACAGCAGGCTTGCGCGGCAGCGCGTTTTTTAAATTGTCGGCAGCGGCACCCAATTGCTCTGCTGCCGATTCGTAATCGCTTGCCTGATAGCGAGTGATTATCGCTCCCGACTGAACGACGAAGTGGTCAAGCTTTAGTGCGGTAGTGGTCGAATGCTCGCTGATCTGGCGAACGATGTCTTCAAACTGGAGCGAGCGCACCGCGTCGGCGGTACGCCGCGCGATCGACCGCGCCAGGTCGGTGGCTTCATTCAGGCGGTCGTGCAAGAACTGCTCGAATACTTGCAGGCGGGACATCATCAAGTCCACCCGACGCTTGCTCTTCAACAAGACGCTGACATCCAGCGATGCCGCGGCACCGACGGACGCTCGCGCGCGGTCGATGGAATCCCGCGCTTCCTCAACCTGCACCCGAATGAGGTCATTAAAGCGATTGGAGTTGTGGGAAAGATTGCGCACTTCATCCGCCACCACCGCAAAGCCCCGGCCTGCCTCGCCGGCGCGGGCCGCTTCAATGGCAGCGTTGAGAGCGAGCAGATTGGTTTGCTCTGCAATCCCGCGGACGTTGGCCAACAGCGCAAAGATATGATCGAGTTTGGCAGTCATTTCGTCGATCAAGGAGACGCTGTCCATGTTGTGTTTACTGGACGTGACGCACATTGAGACGAAATGCCGCATCAGTTCGGAGGTGCTCTCAACCAGTGCGCTAATCGTGAGTGCAGCCTCGGGTTCCTCGTCGAATTCAGCATCCCGTCCAAGCCCGGCCGTCAGCGCCCCGATGACCTGCCCCATCAGCGCGGTCTGCCGCTGCGACTCGGAATCCAGACCGTGGAATGATTGACTCAGGGTATAGACCGCATCGGCCGTAATGCCGCGGACCTGCTCGGCGTTGTCGCGAATAGTCCCGATCGTAGCGCGGACGGTGTCGGATGATTTGCCATAGAGGTGGCGAAGCTGGCTTTGCTCATCGATTCCAGTGTCGAACATTTGCGTTTCGGGGCTCAAATTGGCACGACGCGCGGTCCGCAGGGCGAAGGCCCAAACCGCAGCCGTAGCCGCCACGCTGGCAATCGCCACCGGCGGTGACGGCCATATCGACACCAGACACAGGGCTACCGTAGTGATGGCTGCCTGTGGCAGGAGCAATATGTTTTTCGTCGTACTCATGAATATTCCTAGGTTCGCCCGTAACAGAACCAGCGTCTGGTTTGTTTCATCGGACAAGAATGTTGATTCTTTAGAACGGGCGCTCTGAAATAAACCTCAGCGTGCAGAGAACAGAAGGCTCTGTGCGGCAATCAATCCCAAAGGCATCACCACATCTGCTGCCCCGAGCTTCACCGCTTGCCCAGGCATCCCCCACACCACGCTGGTGGCTTCGTCCTGCGCCACCGTGCCCGCCCCGGCACGGCGCATGTTCAAGAGCCCATGCGCACCGTCGGCGCCCATCCCGGTCAAGAGCACACCGGTAGCGCTAGCACCCGCCACCTCCGCAACCGAATCGAAGAGCACATCCACGGACGGCCGATGCCGGTTCACGGGCGCTCCGCTATCCAAACGGCAGACATAGCGACCGCCCACGCGCTCTACCCTGAGATGCAGGTGCCCTGGCGCAAGATAGGCGTTGCCGGCGGCGATGATTTGACCGTCTTCAGCGTGGTGCACTTTCATGGCGACGGCGCCATCAAGACGCTTTGCAAACGGCAGGCTGAAGGCCTCTGGAATATGCTGGGCCATGACTATCGGCGGTGAATCAGCCGGCATCATGCTGAGCACCTGGCGGATAGCCTCGGTGCCACCCGTCGACGCGCCGATGGCAATCAGGCGCTCTCCGCCGCGCTGATAGGTTTGTGCGATAGCCACCGCAGTCGCGCGTTCCATCTGTCGGGTGGGCGGCGCCGCGACGCAATCGAGGTCTTGCCCCTGCTGCAGTTTGGCCTGACCTGCGGCTCGCACCTTCGCAATGATTTCTTCGCTGTACTCGAGCAGCGCACTCTCGACGTCAAGTTTAGGCTTCGCGACGAAATCAACGGCCCCTAACTCCAGCGCTTTTAGCGTGACCTCGGCGCCTCTTTCTGTGAGAGAGGAAATCATCACCACCGGCATTGGATGCAAACGCATCAGGTTGCGCAGAAAGCTCACCCCATCCATGCGCGGCATCTCCACATCCAGCGTCAGGACATCCGGGTTTAGCCGTTTGATCTCGTCGCGGGCGATGTATGGGTCAGCCGCCGTACCCACCACTTCGAGGTCGGGCACACCGCGAAATATCTCGCACAGCAGTTCGCGAACCACGGCTGAGTCGTCTACAACCAGGACTTTGGTCTTTCTCATTACGCTGTGGGCTTATCGAAGAGTTCGACCGGACGCTCGCGCAGGTCGTTGCGCACTTCGGTGGCGTATCGGGCCTCCCGGTCAACGATGGTCGTGTTCGCCAGTTGGCGCAGTTCCTTGATCTGGGCCGCGCCGGTCCTGGGTTGAAAGCAGAGTTTTCTGGGCCACTCGCCCCCTACATGCTGATTGACCATCTGCAAACGTTCGGTCCGGATGTATTCCATGATGAATGCGATATTCCGAGCCCCTACGTCAGTCGCATTTCGCAATACACGGCCGCCACCGGCGATTTTGACCAACAGTCGCGACCGAATGCCGCCGTACTGCAGGATCGCATTGACCAGATGCTCCATGGCATAACTACCGTAGCGGGTCGCGTCGTTCGGCTTGGTGAAGTCGATGTCTTTAGGGTCACAGCTTCCCGGCAACATGAAGTGATTCATGCCGCCAACGCCGGCTTGCGGATCCCACAGGCAAACTGCGATACAGGAACCCAGCGTGGTCACGAGGTTTTCGGGCTGGTTGGTAACGTAGTACTCCCCCGGGTGCAATTTGGCGGAAACCGTTTGCCGCACCGGATCCCAGTACCGATTGATATGCTCGAACCCTGCCAGCGGGGCTTTAATGACGGGAAGCCCGGTGAGCAGCGTCATCTGCTGGCATCCGCTGGCTTGAGCAACTTGCGATAAATCGTTCGGCCTACCAGATCAAACTCCTCAGACACGCCGTAGAGCGTTTCTGAGTGCCCGATCACCAAATGGCCGTCCGGCGCCAGCAATTCCGCGAACCGTTGGAACAACCGGCGCTGAGTCTCCTTGTCAAAGTAGATCACGACATTTCTGCAGAAGATGAGATCGAGTGGACCTTTGAAGGGCCACGGGGTCATCAAATTCAGATGCCTGAAATCGATGACCTTTTGCAGCTCGGGAATCACCCGCACCTTGTTCTCGACCGGCGATTTACCGCGAAGAAACCATCGCTGAAGGCGCGATTGGTCAATCCCCTGAACGCGCTCGGCGTCGTATACCCCCTCTGCCGCTGAGGCGAGCACATCGGTGTCAATGTCAGTCGCCAGAATTTTCAGCGCTCGTCCCATGGATGCGGGCAGGGACTCCAGCAAGGTCATCGCGAGGCTGTAAGGCTCCTCGCCGGTTGAGCACCCGGCAGACCACACCTTCAGTCGCGAATTGGGTTCCCGGGTGCGCTGCCAGTAGGGCACCAGCGTCTGGCTTACGAACTGGAAATGGTGGTCTTCGCGAAAGAATGACGTGAGATTGGTGGTGATGGCATTGATGAATGCGCCAACTTCCTGCTCAGGGTTGTTTTCAAGCAGTTCGCAATAGGCATCGAAGCCCGGGAGTCTCATCGCACGGATCCGACGCACGATACGTCCGTAGACGAGCTCGCGCTTGGCGTCAGATAAGCTAATCCCGGCGAGACGCATCGCCCATTGGCGCAAGATTTGGAAGTGGCGGTCAGAGAATACGAACTCGCGTTCGAGGCCGGCAGGTTCCGCTTTGGCAGGCGGAATGGTGGCGCCGGACATCAACCGCGCCTCAGCCAATCAACTCGGAGGCCAGACCAACGTAATCCGCATAACGTCTGAAGTCATCGCTGGCGCCCGCAAGCTCAAGGCGTCCGCCCTGTCGAGAAGCTTCGCGACTTGCGATCAGAAGACATTGCAAACTCGCAGCATCGATAGAGCGTACGGCGCTACAGTCGACGATCAGCGGCGCCTTATCTGCGGCCGCGAGGCGTTCGCGTAGCAACTGATGAAGCGCACCGACACCAGCGATATTGGTCACTTCGGGAAGACTCAGAGGTTCCATCATTACGTCCCCATGCGTCGGTGCAGATTCAGGGCGGCGAGCAAGGCCTGAGTCATTCGACCAGGGCCGAGTCAGTGTTGGCCTGTTCTTCGGGGGATTCGCCTAACTCCATGTCGCTGGCCACAAGGTGATCCACGTCGAGAAGAATCACCATTTTCTCGTCCACCATGGCCAGACCCTTCACGTAATCAGTCCGAATGCTGCCGCCAAACTCCGGCGGCGGCTGCAGTTGTCCTGCCGGGATGTTGTACACATCGGAAACGCCATCCACCACGAAGCCCATCGTCCGTTCAAGCCCCTCGAGGTTTTTGATGCGCAGGACGATGACCACTGTTGTTGCGGAATACTCAACGGCGTCAAATCCGAAACGCAGCCGCAGGTCGATGACCGGCATGATGGCGCCACGAAGATTAATCACGCCCAACACGTAGGCAGGCGTATTGGGAATTGGCGTCGCCTGTTCCCAGCCTTTGATTTCCTGCACCCGCAAGATATCGATGCCGTACTCTTCGTCATTGAGAATAAAAGTCAGGAATTGCTCGCCAAGGACTGCATTTGAACCGAGCCCGCTCGTCACCATCTGTGCACTCATAACATCGTTTCCTTTCAGGCAACTCGCGCAGAGGGGGGAAGCAAAGGCAGGTCGGCAGCGCGCTCCCGACACAACCGGATGATGCCTCCAACATCAAGAATCATCGCCACCGCGCCATTCCCCAGAATGGTCGCGCCGGAAACACCGGCAACGCTGCGGAAGTTGGTCTGCAAACTTTTCACGACAACTTGTTGCTGACCCAGCAGTTCATCAACCAACAGCGCGAACTTGCGCCCTTCCACCTCTACCACCACCAGCAAGCAGTCCTCCAACCGGGTGGAGGCAGGGGCGATGCCCAGCAGTTCGTGCAAGCGAACGACCGGCAAATACTCCTCTCGCAAGCGGTAAATCTCGGTCTGGTTGGAAATTGATTCCACCGCACCGCGTTCGATCTGTAGTGATTCGATAATCGCAATGAGCGGGACGATGTAGACGCTGGCACCAACGCGCACGAGCTGACCGTCCAGAATGGCGAGCGTTAGCGGCAGGCGTATGCGAAACAGCGCACCAAGACCAGGTTGGGAATGCACGACGACCGTGCCCCCCAAATCCTTGATGTTGCGGCGAACGACATCCATTCCTACCCCGCGCCCGGAGACATCACTCACCACCGCAGCAGTCGAAAAGCCAGGCGCAAAGATGTAATCGTAAACCTGGGCGTCGGAGGGGTTTTCGGCAGGGCCGCAGATCCCTTTCTCGCGCGCCTTTTCCAGAATTTTCTGTCGATTCAGGCCTGCGCCGTCATCGCTGATTTCGATCACGATGCCGCCGCCTTCGTGGTAAGCGTTGAGCGTTAGTGTGCCGCTGGCAGACTTACCGCTGGCGAGCCTGGTGTCCGGCGTTTCGAGTCCGTGATCGAGGGCGTTGCGAACGAGATGTACCAGCGGGTCGCCGATTTTTTCCATCACCGTCTTATCGAGTTCGGTGTTCTCACCGAGCACACGCAACTGAACCTCTTTGCCCAGTTTGCTCGACAAGTCCCGCACCAGGCGCGGGAAGCGGTTGAAGGAGAAGCTGATGGGCATCATGCGGATGCTCATAATGTTCTCTTGCAGTTCGCGAGTATTCCGCTCCAGCTGGGCCAGACCTTCGCGCAGTTTCTCGAGGTCGTCGACGCTGAAATTGTCGCTCAACGCCATCAGCATCGATTGCGTGATGACCAACTGCCCGATCGAGTTAATGAGTCCGTCGACTTTTTCGACGTCGACTCGAATTGAGGTTCCACCGGCGGCCGCACCAGCACCCCCGCCGCCAGATTCACGGCGCTCGGCGCTCCGACGTTCGGTGCTCCGGCGTTCGGTGCTCCGGCGCTCCTCAGTGCCGCCGGCCTGTTCGGCGTTAGCCGCGGACGCTGATTCGACGGTGGCCTGTGCCTCTGGAGACTCCGCATCAGCCTCTCCGCGCCGTAAGCGCGCCGGACGAATTCGTGATGGTCTTGCGGCGGGCTTGTCTTCCTCACTGGCGACCACGGGCTCTTCCGCCTTGGGCTTGACCTCAGGGGAGGGAGGCAAAATCGGCGTGACGGCGATTTCGGCGTCGTTGTCCACCCACTCGAAAACTTCCCGCACCGCGGCTTCGGGAACTGTCGCGTTGAGTTCTATCTGCCAGGCGAGATAGCAGGTTTCGGGTTCAAAATCGCCGAAGGCCGGGAGCTTGGCGCTATCGCAGGCCACCTTGCAGGGGCCGAGCGTCGCCAATTCCCGGAGCAATCGCGCCGGGTCATTACCCGTCATGAAAAGGTGAGATTGGGGCGCAAACGTGACCCGCCATCCGGTCGCGCTTAGCGCCGGCGTGTCGGCAACCTGGGCAGCAACGGGGCTGTTCTGCGCGCCGGCCAGCATGGCCTGCAAATTCTGAAGTGCGGTATTAAAAGCGTCTTCGTCGTAGGCTTGCTTGTCGCGCGTCGCAACCAGCAACCGACCTAACTGGTCGACGCTGAGCAGAAGCAAATCAACTGCCTCCCGCGTCACCATGCGCTGGCCGGAACGCATTTCGTCCAGCAAGGTTTCCATGATGTGCGTGAAATCCGTGACGGACTTGAAGCCGAATGTACCCGCCCCGCCTTTGATCGAGTGCGCCGCACGGAAAATGGTGTTGATCGCTTCGTTATCCGGCTCGCCGATGGAAAGCCCAAGCAATCCGGACTCCATTGCAGCCAGACCTTCGAAGGACTCTTCAAAGTAAACCTGATGAAACTGGCTGATGTCGACGGACATGGTGCTCCCGCGAAAATTTACCTAGAACCGGGTGGACTTGACCCTCAGCCGAGGACCTTCTTCAGGGTTGCGAGCAGTTGTTCCGGATTGAAAGGCTTGACCAGCCAGCCCGTTGCGCCAGCGGCTTTGCCTTCTGTTTTTTTGTCACCCGCTGACTCCGTGGTCAGCAATAACATAGGGGTGAACTTGTATTGGGGCAGTTTGCGCAGCTCACGAATAAGCTGGATGCCATCCATGTTGGGCATGTTGAGGTCGGTGAGCACCACGTCCGCCTGCTTGGAGCGCGCCTTGGTGAGAGCATCCTGCCCATCTACGGCCTCCGTGACGTCGTAACCAGCCCCTTTCAGGGTAAACGCCACCATCTGACGCATTGAGGCCGAGTCATCCACTGCAAGAATACTTGCCATCCGTCTTCTCCCGTTCTGGAACGCCTGAATCTGGCGTGTTGAGTGTCAGGGTAAGTAGCGTCAGCGAGGCTTGAATCTTTACAGCCGTTCGCGCCGGCGGCGCGACCTCGCCTTACTTCTCCAGGGCCATTCGCGTAATCGAGGCCGCCGGCATGGGCCTGCCATACAGAAAGCCCTGTCCGTAATCGCAGCCTAGAGGCTCAAGAAATGCTGTTTGTTCGACTGTCTCAATGCCCTCGGCGACCACCTCCAGATGGAGACTCCGGGACAGCGCGATCACCGCGGCGACAATGGCGGCATCGCTGTCGTTAAACGTCATGTCGCGGATGAAGCTCTGGTCGATCTTCAATCCGGTCACTGGAAATTGCCGCAAATAGCTAAGAGAACTGTAGCCGGTGCCAAAGTCATCAACCCACACCGCAAAGCCCTGCCTACGGAATTCGTTCAGCAGCCCGATGGAGCGGGCGGTGTCGTGGATGAGCGCGCTTTCGGTTAACTCGATCTCAAGCCGTTCCGGGGCGATCCCGGAGGCCGCAACGGTCTCTTGCAATAAGTCGAGCAGCCCATCGGTCTCGAACTGGATGGGACTCACGTTGATGGCGCATGACAACCCGGCAAGTCCCTGCTTCTGCCAGGCCGCCAGATCCGCGCAGGCCTGATGCACGATCCAACGCCCCAGAGGGACAATCAGCCCGGTTTCTTCCGCCAGCGGAATGAACTCCCCCGGCGAGACGAGCCCCAGCACCGGGTGATGCCAGCGAATCAAAGCCTCGACGCCCAGCATCTGACGGTCCGCGAGCCGGAGCTTGGGCTGGTAGTAAAGCTCGAACTGCCCCAACTGCAGCGCCCGGCGCAGCGCGTTTTCCATCGAGACACGGTTCGCCGCCAGATGGTTAATTCCGCTGGTGTAAAAATGAAACCCGCCCCGCCCGGCAGCCTTGGCGTGGCGCCGCGCGGCGTCTGCATGCTCAATGAGGTTCTCGGCGCTGGTGCCATCCATCGGAAACACGCTAATGCCCACGGTCGCGCTCAGGACGACTTCTTGCGTTCCGATCATGAGCGGCATTGCGATGGCATCAAGAATCCGTCTGGCGACGACCGCCGCATCCTCGGGGGCGCGCAGGCCATTCAATAGCGCGTAGAACTCATCTCCTCCGGTGCGCGCCAGAAGGTCTTTGGAGACCCGGGATTCACGGGCTGGATAGCTCGCGCGTTCACCGCGGCGTACGCATTGCCCAATGCGCTCGGCCACAGTCCGTAACACCTGATCTCCCTGCTCACGCCCAAAACTATCGTTGAGGCGCGAAAAATTGGCGATATCCAGTGACAACACTGCGAGTGCGCCTTGTTCCGTCGCCAAGGTCTGGGCCAGCTCCATGCCCAGTGTGGCGCGATTAGGGAGGCCAGTTACCGGGTCAAAATAAGTCAGTTGATGCGCAAGCCCCTCAAGCCGCTGGCGCTCGGAGACATCCTGAATAACGCCGGAGAGGATGGCCTCGCTGGTGCCCTCATCATGGCCACTGGTGCCTTCAATCTGCACGTGAATCGGCTGACGGTCTGCCAGTAGCAGCCGATGACTGCTGCGAAACTCTCCTCCGCGGCTGAAGCAGGCGGCTAGCAAGCGGCGCGCCGGCGGACCGTCATCGGGATCAGTGCCGGCCAGCAATTCGGCCAAATCGACGACCACCGCGCCGCTCGTCAGCCCTAATATCTCCTCGGCGACAGGCGAACAGAGCAACACGCCAGTTCGTGGGTTCCAGTCGTAGTGGCCCAGTCTGGCAAGGCGTTGCGCCTGACCCAACCGGGTCTCGCTGGCCCGCAGGGCGTTGGCCGTGCGCGCACTCCGCAACAGATAGCGCACCCGGTGCACGAGCACGTCGAAGTTAAGGGGCTTGATCTCGAAATCGGTTGCGCCAGCTTCGTACGCCCATTCGATGGAAGCCGCATCTTCCAGCCCGGTCATCATCATTACCGGGATACGGTCACCGTCCGGCAAAGCGCGTAGCGCGGCGCAAGTGGCAAAGCCGTCCAGCGTGCGCATCATCACGTCGAGCAACACGATATCTACCTGCTGGCTACGCAAAATGGCCAGCGCGGGCAAGCCGTCGTCGGCTTCGAGCACCCGAAAACCGGCCTGCTCCAGCGCGATCCGCGTCATCAGACGCGCCGCTTCGTCGTCATCCACCACGAGTGCTACGGGACAATCCTCGACGTGCGGACTCATCAGCCTTGACCTGTTCGATGGCGGCAAGCCGGCCGCAGGATCGGAGGTATGTCTGGCGAGGAAAAAGAGGGCTGGTGCGCTGGCATGTTCCGTCTATCGGCGCCCGGAGACAGCCCTTTACGGTGCTGCACCTCGCCTCGATGGCCCGGTCGTGCCTCGAGAGGCCAGCATGTACACTACGCCGACCCTCCGTCAGGAGA
>CAMCQE010000062.1 GCA_945876945.1 Klebsiella pneumoniae | reverse complement strand
GCCGGCATTCGCGTGCTGCCGTTTGGCGACTACGGTTTTGCCTGGATCCCGATTGGCACCGACTGTCGCGATCTCGAACACATGGTGAACCTGTTCGGGATGCAGCCCTGGGAAGCCCTGCGTGCGGCAACCGCATACGGCGGCGAAGCCTGGGCCGGCAGCAGCGGCGAACTGCTGGGGAGAATCAAGGCCGGCTATCTGGCCGACCTGCTGCTGGTGGACGGCGACCCGCTGAAAGATCTCAAACTCCTGCAGGACAAAAACCGGATTCCCTGTGTAATGAAGGGCGGCATGTTTCATCGCCGCGCGCTGTAAAGGAAAGAACGACGATGAAAATGCTCGAAGGAATTAAGGTTCTCGATTTCACCCAGTATTTGTCCGGCCCCACCGTGACTCGCCTGATGGCCGAAATGGGCGCAGAAATCATCAAAATCGAAACCGCGCCGGGCGGCGATCCTTCGCGCCTGCTGCCGGTGGTGGTGGACGGGCGCAGCGGCTATTTCGTGCAGCAGAACCGCGGTAAGCAGAGCCTGTGCGTGGATTTGCGCACCGAGGAAGGCCTCGAGATTGTGCGCGGGCTGGTGGCCAAGGTGGACGTGGTGGTGGAGAACTTCGGGCCGGGCGTGATGGAAAAGCGCGGGCTCGCGTGGAACGACCTCAAGCAGATCAACCCCACACTCATCATGGCCTCGATCTCGGCCTACGGGCGCGAAAGCCCGCTCTCCCACAAGACCGGTTATGACTGGGTGGCGCAGGCCTTCGCCGGCATCATGCATATGACCGGTAACGCCGACGGCCCGCCGCTGCCGGCGGGTTTGAGCATGGCCGATGTGTCGTCCGGCGTGCATGCGTTCTCCGCCATTGGCTATGCGTTGTTTCATCGCCTGCGCACCGGCATCGGCCAGTGGATCGACATTGCGATGATCGACAGCCTGTTCCACATGTTCGAGATTCCGGTGCAGGGCTATACCCTGAGCAAGGGCGCCTATGTGCCGCATCGCGCGGGCAGCAATCACCCGCTGGTCGCGCCTTTCGGCGTGTTCAAAGGGCCCACGGGTTATCTCGTGATTCTGGCGCTGCAGCTGCAATGGCGCGGCCTGTGTGAGGCGATGGAACGACTCGATCTGGAAAACGATCCGCGCTTCGCCACCGGCACGGTGCGGGCCACCCACCAGCAGGCACTCACCGCCATCATTGAAGAGTGGCTCACGCACTTCAGCACCACCGACGAAGTGCTGGAGCGCTTGGAGCAATTTCGCGTGCCGTCGGCGCCGGTGCTCAGTCCGGCGGATGCCGTCAATCATCCTTACTTCCGCGCGCGCGGCACGGTGCGCGACATCGTCGACCCGGTGTTGGGTCAGTTCTCGATCCCGGGTTTTCCGCTGCGCTTCTCGGCGCAGCCCGACTTGCCCGATCTCACCGCGCCTTTGCTGGGTGAACACAACGGCACGGTGCTGGCGGAGATGCTGGGCTATGACGAGGCCCAAATCGCCGCGTTGGAAGCCAAGGGCGTGTTAATGCGCAGCGACCGCTAGGCGCAGGACAAACAGGAGCGCGCGCATGGGTGTGATGATCGACGGCCAATGGCACGACCAGTGGTATGACACTTCCGCCCACGGCGGCCGGTTTGTGCGACCAGACGCCCAGTTCCGACACTGGGTGACCGCAGACGGTGCGCCGGGCGCTAGCGGCGAGGGTGGCTTCAAGGCGGAGCCTGGGCGCTATCACCTGTATGTATCGCTGGCCTGCCCGTGGGCGCACCGGGTGCTGATTTATCGCCAGTTAAAGGGCCTGACGGAAAGCATTTCGCTCTCGGTGGTGCACTGGTTGATGCGCGATCAGGGTTGGAACTTTGCGCCCGGCCCGGGCGTGGTTGCCGACCCCATTCACGGCGCGCTGAATCTGCACGAGGTGTATCGCGCCGCTCAGGCCGATTACTCCGGTCGCGTCACGGTGCCGGTGCTGTGGGACCGCAAGCGTGGCTGCATCGTCAACAACGAGTCTTCAGAACTCATTCGCATGTTGAACAGCGCGTTTGATGAAGTCGGCGCGCGACCCGGCGACTATTATCCGGCCGCACGGCGGGCGGAAATCGATGCGCTCAATGCCCGCATCTACGAGCACGTGAACAACGGCGTGTATCGCGCGGGGTTTGCCACCTCGCAAAGCGCTTACGAGGAAGCCGTCAGCGGATTATTTGCAACGCTCGACTGGCTGGATGCGCAGCTGGCGACTTCGCGTTTTCTGCTGGGCGCGGCACCGCTGGAATGCGACTGGCGCCTGCTCCCCACGCTGCTCAGGTTCGATGCGGTGTACGTAGGGCACTTCAAATGCAATCTGCGGCGGATTGCCGACTATCCCAATCTGGCCGGCTATCTGCGCGATTTATACCAGTGGCCGGGCGTAGCGGAGACTTTTAATCTCGAGCACGCGAAGCGCCATTACTACGAAAGCCATTTGGGGATTAACCCCACCGGGATTGTGCCGGCGGGGCCGGTGCTGGATTTGAACGCGGCCCACACCCGGGCGCGACTGGGCTAAGCCTGAATTGCCGCCTTGCGGGCGGGACGGCTAGGCGGTGGAGGCTAGAGCCGATTCGCGGCCGAGGGCCTCGCCGGGCGCGGCGAGCTCTGCGGTGAGTATCCCCAGCGCGGGCTGGCTGCGGAGCGCCGCCAGCGTGAAAGCCCGCAGAAAGCTTTCAAGCTCACCCACATCGTGCAACTGCCCGCCCTGCAGCAGGCTGCGGATGAGTTTGGCGGTATTGGCCAGCAGGGTTTCAAAATTGCTTGCCAGCGTGGGGTCGAGTGGCGCGTCAACCATGCTGTAGTCGTATTGCTGCTGTTTCTGTTGAAGGACGCCGGCGATACCGATACAGCTCCCGTTTGCAATCAGGCGAGTGGCACAGACTCGAACGCTTTCGCGCTCGCCGCTTCTGGTGCTTAACGCCAGCATTTCCTCAAAGCGGGTGGCGCCGCTTTCCAACCAGGCTTGCCAGCCGAAGCTTGCTGGCGGATGAGGTGCGTCAATCGCGCGTAGGGCGGGCGCGTGCCCGCCGAAGGCTTCCGGCAATTGGGCATAGCGACTGTGGATCTCATCGCTGATGTAGAGCAGTTCACCGTCCGGTGCCATCAGAAACACCCCAAACGCGGCGGCGAATGGGCCGGCACTGGGCATGGCAACCGGCATGGCATCGTGTCCCAGATCGGTCGCGAGGCAGAGATAGCCGCACAGGGTGCCGGTCTCATCGAAGCGGGGGAGGACGGTGGCGTCAATGCGCAGGGTGTGGCCGTCTGGTCCTGCCGACCAGAACTGACCTTGCCAGAGGCCGCCCTCGGCGTGGTGAGTTTTGACCTGTTCGATCAGGGGATGGCGGGTGCCCACAACGCGGTGCGGCGCGGCTCTGCAGGCCGCCAGATAGCGCGCATTGGCATAGACAATGGTGCCATCCAGCGTGGTGGCAAACGCCATTGCGTGGCGGGTGGCAGCGAGCTCCAGCGGTTGCAGATGGTAAGGCGTTGCCATGCGGATAATTGCTTCCCCGTTTGCGCCAAGAACCGGTGAGGGGGGGTCAGGCCCGAACTTTCAACGCCAGCAGGGTCGCACCTCCCGCCGCTGTCGGGTAAGCGGCGAGGGGTGGGTTTAGGTATCAGAAACGAGCACATTTTCGTGTAGGAATAATCCTACAACCCCTTAGTCCACCAGCTCGTGACTCAGGCAATAGCGGATGAGTTCTGCGTTGTTGGTGAGCCCAAGTTTTTGCAACACACGCGCCCGGTAGGTGCTGACCGTTTTGGCGCTGAGCCGCAGGTGCTCGGCGATTTCGCTCGGCGAGCGGCCGCGGCCTAATTCCCGCAGCACGCTGAATTCGCGCGGTGAGAGAATTTCGTGGGCGGGTTTATTGCCGCCAAAGGCGCGCCGGGCCAAGGCCTCCGCAGTATCCGGGTCGATGTAGCGACCGCCGGCCATGATGCGCTGGATGGCGTGCACGATTTCATCCGGCGCTCGCTGCTTGCCGAGGTAACCGCTCGCGCCCAATTCCAGCGCGCGTAAAGCAAAGCGTTCCTCGGCGTGCATGCTCAGCACCAGTATTTTGCTGCCCGGCTCGCGCTGGAGCAGTTCGGGCAAACACTCGAGTCCATGGCGATCGGGCAGCGATAAATCGAGCACGATGAGCGAGGCCGCGCGTGCTCGCTGATGCTGAAACAACTCGGCCGCGGTGGTCGCCTCGCGAATTTCGGCTGTGGGAAAGGTTTCGTGCAGCAGCTCGCGCACGCTGCGTCGAATCAGCGGATGGTCGTCACAAAGGATGATGTTCATCGCGCGCAGTCGACGCAGGGCAGCTTGAGGGTGACCGCGGTGCCGCCCTGCCGGCGCGCCGAGACTTCCAGACTGCCGCCCAGCGCATGCGCACGCTCGGTCATCCCGATGATGCCAAAGCCTCCGGTCGCGCCGGTGAGTGGCAGACCGTTGCCGTTGTCTTCAATTCGCAGGCGCAAGCGATTTTTGTTGGCGGTGAGCTGTACCGAGAAGCGGGTGGCGCCGCCATGACGGATGCCGTTGGTCATGGCCTCCTGAAAAACCCTGAAGACGGCGAGTCGCTGCGATGGCGCGACCGCTTCTGAAGCCTCCAGGTTCAGACGGCATCGAATACCGGCGCGGCGCTCGAGCTGTGCGGCGTGCGCTTCCATGGCAGCCCGCAGGCCGAGCGCTTCCAGTTCCTGCGGGCGCAAACTGGCGCTCAGATGACGCACCTTCGACAAGGTTTCGTCGATGAGGCCGTCCATTTCCGACAGCCGCTGCGCGACCGTCACATCGCTCCGCACTTCGGCCGGCAGATGGCGGTCCAGCCAGCGCAAGTCGAGCCGCAGGGCGGTCATGCGCTGACCCAGTTCGTCGTGGAGCTCGCGCGCCAGCGCCGCGCGTTCCTGTTCGAGCGTTGAATTCAACTGGCTGGCGTAGGCGCGGAGCTGGGTTTGCGCGGCGGTTTGCACGTCCCGCGCCTGACGATGGGCGGTGATGTCTGAGGTGATGCCCGACCAGCGCACGCCGCTCGCGTCCGGACCGCCGCGGACCAGAATCCAGCGAACTTCACCATTCACGAGCGCTCGATATTCATGTTCGATCGCCTGGACATCGTGGGCTGCGGTCCGGAGAACGCCCTCAACGCGCGAGCGATCCGCTTCGAACACAAAGTTCAGCACCTCACTCATCGGCATCTCAAGACTGAGTTGCGCGCGCTGCGCGCCCAGCAAGCGCTGCGTGGCGTAATCAATTTGGACCTGATCGCTGCGGATATCCCAACTCCAGGTGCCGGCGCTACCGAGCGCCAGGGCCGCCAGCAGCGCGTTTTCAGCGGCGCGGGCCGCGGCTTCCGCCTGACGCTGTGCGGTGACGTCGATATGGGTGGTCAGAATACGGCGATTGCCGGCTGGGCCAGACAGCGCCCAGTGATTGCGAATGCGCCGCGTGCTGCCGTCGCGATGGGTGACCAGGGTTTCGCTTTCGTCCGAGCCGTGGGCTTTGATCTGGGCGAAAATCGCGTCGACGGGTTTGAGGGGTTTGACGTCTAGCAGGTCCTGCAGGCGCTGGCCGAGGGCCTCTTCGGCGCGGTAGCCGAAAGTAGCCTCCGCACCTGCGCTCCAGAGTTCAATCCGGCCATCGATATCGCAGACGGTCACGGGCGCTAATTCAATCAGGCTGGCGGCCTGACGCAGGCGGGTTTCCGCCGCTTCACGTTCGGAGATGTCGCGCGCCAGCAAAAAAAAGACTGCGCGTCCGGCAAGTCTTTGGCTCGTGATGATGGTTTCGGCCGGAAACGGGTTCCCGTCCCGCGGGGTAAAGAGGAAGCGCATTGCGGTTGTCTGGCTGGGCCTGATGCTGGCCCAGCGGTGTTCCACCCCCTCCTCAATGGCCAGTCCGAGTCGATCAATCGACATGCCTACCAGCGCATCGTGGTGATGGCCTAGCCGTTCACACGAGAGTTTATTGGCATCCAGCACGCGGCCATCGGGATTGACCAGCAAAAAGAGTTCCGGCAAATGTTCCAGCAGTTGCTGATGTCTCGCTTCGCTTTCGCCAAGGGAAGATTGCAGGCTGTAGCGATTTTCGAGGTCGACCACCGTGCCGATCCAGCGTTGAACCTTGCCTGCCTCATCAAATAGGGGTTCCGCGCGCGAGTTGCAGCGGCGATAAGTGCCGTCGTGGTGGCGCAACCGGTAATCAACGCTGCCGGGGGTGCCTGCGTCCATCATTTGCCGCCAGGCCGCTTTAAGCGGCTCCCGGTCGTCCGCGTGAACGGCGTTGATCCAGCCCTGGCCGAGTGACTCACGGGTGGTGATATCGGTGTATTCCCGCCAATGCAGGTTGACGAAGTCCACTTCGCCATCCGGTGTCGCCGACCAGGCTTTCATCGGCAGAAATTCCATGATTTGGCGGTAATCGAGCGGCGGCGCGAGCGCCGAATCGCGGTCTGATCCAAATCTGCTGAATGAGGTTTCGTGCGTCAGCAACTGGTGGCAGAAATCGAGTACGCCCGGTGCCGGCACGCGCTCGTAATAGGACTCCATATCCATCGTGGAACCTAACCAGCGCAGGATTTCGCCGGCTTCATTGCGCATCGGGAGCGCCTGCGCCAGACAGCGCCTGGAGCGGCCTTCGGCGTCAAGAAAGCGAAATTCATAGCGGTAACGGCTGCCCGTCTTCAGCGATCGCTGCCACGCGCTCATAACCGCCACGCGGTCCTGCGGATGAATGCGGGCCAGCCAGGCGGCATCGGTATCCTTACCGTCGTCTACCTGGAAGAAATCCTGGGCGCTGCGATTCAAGTAGGTGACCCGACCGTCCGGCTCGGCCATCCAGAGCAGGTGTCCGGTGTCAGTCACCGGGCTGGAAGGGGCCCAGGACGTAGGGGGTTGAACTGCGTTATTCATCGGCTGATCCTCGCCATTTTCGGGCGCGTTGCCGGGTTTCCGAATGGCCCGGTTGATGCTCAAGGGCATGCGCGTTGACGCTTCAATGCGACATTGTAGGTTTACTCGCGCCCAATATTCTCCGCTGTTTGGTACATCGCAACTCACGGCCCGATGCCCGGTCTCAGGGCGGGTTGTAATGCGCGGGGCGCTGGGCCATTCTTCGACCGCCTCAGGCCGTGGCGAGTGTCGCCGCCTTCACCAGACGATGTTCCGTTTTGTCCCAATCAGATTGACCCGCCAAGCATGTTCGAGACTTTCCTGACGCAACTGCAGGGCCCGGTGCTGTCGCTCTGGGGGCCCTTCGTGATCATCCTCCTGTGCGGCTTCGGGATCCCCATACCCGAAGATATCGTGCTGCTGGTTGCCGGTGCGCTGGCTGCGGTAGAGGGCAGGTCGTGGGAAGGGGTGAGCGTTCTGATGTATCTGGCCGTCATCGGCGGTGACTCGCTGATGTTCGGTTTGGGTCGCTGGGTCGGCGGCCGCCTGCTGACGACGCGCTTGGGACAGCGGCTATTCACGCCCACAAAGCGCGACAGCGTTCAGCGTTTTTTCGACCGTAATGGGGCCAAGGGGCTCTTTATCGCGCGCTTTCTGCCCGGCCTCCGCAGCCTGATCTTTTTCTCCGCGGGATCTTTGCGCGTGCGTTACGTGACATTTCTGATGTGGGACGGGCTGGCGGCGCTGCTCAGCGTGCCAGTGTTTGTCTGGCTCGGCCATTTTCTCTGGGATCGCTACGGCGCCGATATTGCGCAGTTCAATGCCGCCGTCGACGAGGCCCATCAATGGAGCGGGTGGGTGGTGTTAGCCGCGCTCGTCGTGGTCGCGCTGTGGGTCTGGCGGAACAATCGGCGTCGCTAGGCGGGCAGCGTCGGGAGTTGGGGTGACTTAGGGAGCAGCGCTTGCTGTCCAGTCATCTGACAACCGGTCTATCAAAGCCGCTGCCGTCAGGCGGCATCAGGTCCATCGAGATCTCAGCCCGGCGCCGCGTGGCGACAATGCCTCGGCCCCGTCTTTTGCCTGCATACTGATAGCTCCGTAACAAAAAGATCAGCAAGGAGCCGAGCATGATTTTCCCCGAGTACAGCACTTACGATGGTCTGGGTCTGGCGGAGTTGATCCGCCGCAAGGAAGTGTCGCCGCTTGATCTGGTGGATACCGCGATCGACGCCGTGGAGCGACTGAATCCGCAGCTCAACTGCGTGGTCCAGCAGTTGCGCGATCTCGCGGTCGCCGAAATCAAGGCGGGCTTGCCCTATGGGCCGTTCCGTGGCGTGCCGTTCCTGGTCAAGGAATTCGGCATGCACTTCAAGGGGATGACCACCACCGCAGGATCGCGACTGGCCGCGGGCGTGAAGTTTGGTGCCGACACCGAACTGATGAAACGCTGTCGCGCCGCCGGTCTGGTGACCGTAGGCACCACCACCACACCGGAGATGGCCTTCAACGCGAATAGCGAAGCGCTGGTTTACGGGCCAACGCGCAACCCCTGGCATACGGGACATTCGGTGGGGGGCTCGTCTGGCGGCGCGGGGGCGGCGGTCGCGTCGGGCATGGTGCCGATTGCGCATGCGAACGACGGCGGCGGCTCGATTCGTATTCCGGCCGCCTGTAATGGTTTGGTCGGCATGAAGCCGAGTCGCGGGCGCACCCCGACCGGACCCGACGGCGGGATTTTCCTCTGGGGTTTGGCGGTGGAATTTGCGGAAACCCGCACCGTGCGCGATTCCGCGGCCTTGATGGATGCGCTCGCAGGGCCGGACGCCGGTTACTTCTACGATGCAACGCCACCGCGGCGGGGTTTCCTCAGCGCCGCGATCACCCCGCCGGGCTCCCTACGGATTGGGGTGGTCGATCGCACTCCCGGCGCCGTGCCGATTACCCGGGAGATTCGTAATCGACTGAACGATACCCGGCAGCTACTTGAAGATCTGGGGCACATCTGCGAGCCCGTGCGACTCGAATACGACGAGGCGCAATTCAACGAATCCTCGATGCGAATCTGGGCGACCACCCTCGGCTATTTCATGGAGCAGTTCGCGGCGATCACCGGTCGCAAGATTGGTCCTAAAACGGTGGAAGCGGTCACGCTAGAGGTTTATCGATATGCCCAATCCCTGAAGGCCATGCAGATGGAAGAGGCCATGGCCTGGCAGAACGGTGTGTCGCGACAGATTGGGCAGGTGATGTCTCGTTACGATGTGTTGTTAACGCCTGGTCTGGTGCGGGATGTCGCGAAACTCGGAGAGTTGAACCAGAACGCCAAGGGCGTGGATGTGCAGGGCTGGTGGCGACAGCTCATGAGCGAGTATTCGGCGTTCACGCCGCTGTTCAACACCACCGGGCAGCCGGCGGTGATGTTGCCGCTCTGGCAGTCGAAAGCGGGCTTGCCGCTCGCCATGCAGTTCGTCGGGCGTCTGGGCGATGAGGAAACGCTCTACAGTCTGGCCGGACAACTCGAGCAGGCCTTGCCGTGGGCTTCGCGCAAGCCGCCGATTTACGCCTGATTTGAAAAGACCGATGCGTCCGGGCCAGAGATCCTGGCCCGGATGCGTCGGCGTCATCGCCGCCCCACTGGAAAGTCAGGTGCCCGCCTATCTGTTGACGATCGGCGGGCTGTTGCTGGCGTCGCGGCTGATGGCAGGCCGCGGGCAGACCACGGTGTCGGCTGGGTGTGGCCCCGGGCTCACCGAATTCGCTTGGGAAAACATCGTGCAGCTTACTGAGCCCGGTCAATACTGGCTGGGCCTTGGTGCCCAGGTGGAATACGCCAAGGGCCTTAAGCACGAAGGCGACCACGCGCTGGAATGGAAAATTCGGCTCGAGAAAGACTTTGGCAAGCTTGTGGTGGTGCCAATCCAATCTTTGAACAAGGGTTCTCGGACAGCGACGACAGCGGCGTTGAGTTTGAATACGCCTGGGGCACTTACTACCGGCTGAATCCGGCTTTCGAGCCGGGCTTTGAAGCCTACGGCGGGATTGGCGAATTGACTGCCGCCAAGGACCTTAACGCGCAGGAGCACCTTATCGGCCCTGCTGCGCGCGGCACGGTGCTTTTAGGCGGCGGCACCAAGCTCAAATACAACCTGGGCTATTTGCTCGGCTTAACCGACGAAACGCCGGACGGCGTGTTCAAGTTTGAGCTGGAATACGAGTTTCGCTTCCAAGGTCTGCAGCCGGCGGCGTTGGTGCGCCAGCGCCGCTCCCTAGTCCTTGGCCTCAATCATCGCTCGCACGTGCTCGTGAAAGCGCCGCAGATGATGCTCTTGCCGCCCAAACACCAGCGCGTCATTCGCGCCGGACGCCACGCCAAGTTGAATCTGTTCGGAGATAAACAGGTCTTCGGCGCTGAATACGCCGCCGTCGATCATGGTGAAGTTGCGCTCCCAATGCGCAATTTGCTTCCCGGTTTTGGCTTCCTCCGGAATGAACATCGTGTGCACGAAGGTCATCTCGTTCGGCCCGGTGGGAAACATGCCCATGTGGCTGGTGGAATCCGGGTGATAGATGAGCAAGCTGTTAGGGAAAATCACATGCGTTAGCGTGGCGTGGCGGCGCAAATCCCACTGCTCGGGCGGTAAGTTTTCCGCGTCTGCCAGCCGGTCGCGACCGACCAGAATGCGCGTATGCAAGCCCACTGCTTCGCCCGCCGGATTCACGTCGGTAAAGAACGGGGCGATGGTCGGCGCGTGCAGCTTTTTGATGTGATAAGTCTCCTGGAACGCATCCAGCATCAGCTTCCAGTTGGTCGCCCGGCGCTGCACGCGCTGGCGGAAGAAGTAGTGCTCGCCCAGTCCCAGGGTCGCGAGGTCGTGATCGATGTCACCGAGAAAGCTCGCGACGTCGATGTCGGTTTGCGTGGGGTCGAGAATGGCCCAGATAAACCCGTGCCGAACGACCGACGGCAATTTGCGCAAGCCGCTGTGGCGCTTGTCGACGAGCGGAAAGGCTTCGGGTTTTGGCACCCCGCGCAGGGCGCCGTTCAGTTCGTAGGTCCAGGCGTGATAGGGGCAGGACAAACCGCTGTGGCGACACACCTCGTTTTCGTCTTTCACCATCCGCGCGCCGCGATGGCGGCAGACGTTGAGCAACACATGGATTTCGCCCGCCCGGTCGCGGGTCATGAGTAAGGGCAGGCCCAGCAGATCGCGGGCTAGCACGCTGCCGGGCTCGCGGAGCTGGTCCGCGTAACCCAGACACAGCGGCAGGCGACGAAAAATTCGCGATTTTTCCAGTTCGAGAATGGCTGGATCGTGATACACGGCCGGATCGAGCCGGCTGTCGGTAGCGTCCCACTCGGGGCTGGTCGGCGACCCGCTGTCGCGCAGCAGTCGTTCAAATAAAGCCGTCAGCGCGGCATTCATCGGGGAAATGGGGCCGCTACGGCGGTGGTCCTGGCTCAAGCTCTGGCTCCTCTGCGTAATACGACCAGCGCGTCACCCGGGTTAAGAATGGCGTTGGTAGCGGGATTGATTTCAGTGCCGCCCTCTGCCCGCAGGATGGCCACCGCCATCAGTCTGCCAGCGGCGGCAAGCTCAACGTCGCCCACCGGGCGATTGATCCAGCGTGAGGAAGGGCCGATTTCGATTTCTTCCATATCGAGGCCGAGTTCGGTGAGGTGATGCTCGAACGCAACGCCCGCTTGGGTGGTGCTGCCCAGCAGCTCTCGCGCATTGGGGTGCAAGATGAGATGCGCGATGCGGTCGGCGCCAATATGGGCCGGCAACACCACGCGATTGGCGCCTGCCTGCAGCAGCTTGCGCTCGGTGGAAGGCACTTCGCCGCGCGCGATGATCTGGATCCCGGCATTCATGTCGCGCGCGCTTAGGGTGATAAACACATTGGCGGCATCGTTGGGCAGCACGGTGGCCAATACCCGCGCCCGCTCAATCCCGGCGGCACGCAGGACCGTTTCATCCGTGGCTTCGCCTTGCATGGAGAGCCAGCCCCTCTCGCGCGCTTCCCGCACGCGCTCCTGGGATTGGTCGAGGATGACGAACGGCATGCCACCTCGCTCGAGTTGCGTGGCGAGCATGCGACCCAGTCGACCAAAGCCACACACGATCGCGTGGCTTTTGAGCTTTTCGATCTCGCTTTCCATTCGCTTGCTACCTATCACCCGGTTAATTTGAGATTCGGTCAGCCACTGCACCATCGTACCGGTCACGAAGATGACCCCGGTGCAGCCCAGCACGATGAGCGCCATCGTCCACGCCCTGAGCCAGTCGCTGTTGACCGGGTGCACTTCGCCAAAGCCCACGCTGAAAGCCGTGATGACGACCATGTAGAGAGAGTCTGCCCATGACCAGCCGGCCATGCGGTAGCCAACCGTGAAGACGGTCAGTACCACCAGCACAAAAAGGCCGGCGAAAAGCAGGTTTCGGTAAGCCGTACGCGGTCGATTGTTCACGCGATCCATCTGAGCAATTAGGGCGGCGCGTTGGCGTAACGCCGCAGGCCGGGTGCCGATAAGTGGCCGCAAGTGTGCTGGCAATCCCTCGCTTCGGGAAGGCATCGGTGACGGCCGCCCGTGCGGCAGTCAGCAGCGCGATAAATCAGCCCTTTTCAACAACGCGGAATTCACCACCACGGAGAGCGAACTCAAGGCCATTGCGGCGCCGGCGAGCATGGGATTGAGATAGCCCAGCGCCGCAATCGGCACGCCAATCACGTTGTAAGCGAAGGCCCACCACAGGTTTTGGCGAATGGTGCGCATGGTGGCGCGAGCCAGCTGCAGGGTGAGAACAAGGTCCCGCACGTCGCTTTTGATCAACACCACGTCGCCGTTTTCCTTCGCGATATCCGAGCCAGCGCCGAGTGCTATCCCTACCTCGGCGCAGCGGAGCGCAGGCGCATCGTTGACGCCGTCGCCCACCATCGCGACGACCTTGCCGGCGGCTTGCATGCGCTGGATCTCGCGCGCCTTATCGGTGGGCAGCACTTCCGCCAGCACGGCGTCGATCCCCAGTTGCCGCGCGATCGCGCCGGCCGCGCGCGGGTTGTCGCCGCTCAGCAGAATGATTTCCAGTCCTCTTGCGCGTAGCTGCGTGACCGCGGCCCACGCCTCGGGGCGCAGCGTATCCGCCACGGCCAGCACCGCCGCCGCTTGCCCGTCGCAGGCCATCACGACCACGGTTTTGCCTTCGCTTTCAAGCCGCGATAGCGCGGGTTTTGCTGGCAGCAGGTTGATTTGATGTTCGTCGAGAAAGCGCCGGTTGCCGAGGAATATCCGGCGCCCGCCCACCATGCCGAGCACGCCCAAGCCGGGCACAGATTCGAAGTCAGTGACGGGCAGGAGCGGGAGTTCACGCTCGCGCGCCGCCCGAACGATGGCGGCGCCCAGCGCATGCTCGGACAGCGCCTCCAGACTGGCCCCCAGCTGCAGGGCAGCGCGCGCCTCCAGCGTGCCGGTGATTTCGACATCGGTGAGCGCGGGCAGGCCGCGCGTTAGCGTGCCGGTCTTGTCGAACACAATGGTGGTGAGCTGTGCGAGTTGTTCCAGTGTTTCGCCGCCGCGAATGAGGATGCCGGCGGCGGCGGCGCGTCCCACGCCCACCATGAGTGCCGCCGGGGTGGCGATGCCGAGCGCGCAGGGGCACGCGATGATGAGCACGGCAATGAAGGCGAGGAGTCCTTGCGGGAAATTCCCGCTCGCCCACCAGGCGGTGAGCGCCACGACGGCGACCAGCATCACGCTCGGCACAAACCAGGCGATCACCCGGTCGGCCAGTCGCTGCACCGGCGCGCCGCTGGTTTGGGCGTCTTCCACCCATTGAACGATTTGCGCCAACGTCGTGGCATGCCCAACGGCGGTCGCCACCGCCTGCAAACTGCCCGTCTGGTTGAGGGTGCCACCGATGACGCGATCGCCGGGGTTTTTGGAGACCGGCATCGACTCGCCGGTCAGCATGGACTCATCAATGGCCGAGCGTCCCGCGCTAACGACACCGTCGGCGGGGATGCGCTCGCCGGGGCGGATCAGCATGAGTTCACCGACCTGCAGGCTGTCGGCCGGAATTTCAATTTCCAGCCCATGACGGAGCACCCGCGCCTGCGGCGGCTGTAGCGCGAGTAACTCGCGAATGGCGGCACCAGAGCGCGTCTTGATCAGTTCTTCCATGTATTTACCCAGCAAGACGAAGGCGATGACCACCGCCGAAATCTCGAAATACACCGCCTGTTGCGCGACTGGAATGGGCAGGGCGAGCGGAAAGAACAGCACGACGACGCTGTAGAAGTAAGCGACCGAAGTGCCAAAGGCGACCAGAAAATCCATGTTGATCGAGCGCGCCCGCAAGGCCTGCCAGGCGCCTTGATAGAAGCCCCAGCCGCCGATGAACTGGACCGGCGTGGTGAGCACAAAAAGCCACACCCCCCAGGTGAACCATGGCAGCTGCGGCAACGGCGTCCACGACAACACGCTCGCGCCGGTGGCGAGTGCCATGAAGCCCATTACCCGCAGCAGCGACAACACCAGCACGCCGCCCAAGGCCACGGTGATTCGTTGCCGCATCGCGCGGAGCGCGGTTTCTGGCGCCTCAAAGCTGTGTTGGCAGCCCGGGCCACAGAAATACCAGTCACGCCCGCCACGCCGCGTATGCAGCGCAGTAGCACGCTCAACCACCATGCCGCAGATGGGATCCTTGGCTTTCGCACCGGCCGGCGGTGCCGCGTACGCGGGGGAGCTTTGGAGAAAACTGTCGGGTGCCGCCTTGAAGCGCTGCAGGCAATGCGTGGAGCAAAAACCGTAGGTCACGCCGTTGTGCGCGAACACTCGGTCTGGCGATGGATGCGCGACGGCCATGCCGCAAACGGGATCCGTCATGCTCATGGATTGGGCTGCTCCCGAAGAAAATCGGCGCCCCGTGGCGGGCTTCGTGGCACAGGCTCGCATGCCCGTCGCGCAGGCCGCTTGCGGTGCGTCAGTTGAGGGCGCGCCTTGTCGGTCTGGCGCAACTTCGTTAGGGTCAAAGTTCAACCCTTAATGTCGGAGCGCCCCATGGGTCATGACGATCACCACCATCCGCATTCACACGACCATGACCACGCCGCTGTGGACTGGAAGCTGCACGGCGTAAAAGTGATTCCCGGCGACCAGCTCGATACCAACACCGCGCAAACCCCCGGCATGAATCGCGCGGCGGCGATCAATCTCGCCCGCGTCGGCGCCCAGAAAATCTGGGCGGGCACGGTGCATATCCATCCCAATGCCAAGACCGGCGCCCATCACCATGGCGCCCTGGAGAGCGTGATTTTTGTGCTCAAGGGCCGCGCGCGGATGCGCTGGGGCGAACAGCTGGAGTTCACCGCCGAGGCCGGTCCAGGCGATTTCATTTTTGTGCCACCGTTTGTGCCGCATCAGGAGATCAACGCCTCCACCGATGACACGCTGGAATGCGTGCTGGTGCGCAGCGATAACGAGGCGGTGGTGGTCAATCTCAATATCGAGCCCATTGAGAAGCCCGAAACCGTGCTGTGGGTAGACCCTATTCACAAGGGCTAGACGCAAGTCGCCGGCGCGCCGGCGGTAGCGCTCAGGTGCGGCGAATATGCGTGGTGGTGGCGTCCAGCACCCTCTGCCCACCCGGCGCGGTGAGCCGGGTGCGCACGACCGCCGTGTTCCGTCCCTGATGCTCGACGCGGGCTTCGGCGGTGATCTCGGCGCCCACGCCGGCGCCAATGAAAAACGTAGAAATACCCGATGTCATCCAGCCGGGCGGCAGCGTTGCCTCGGCGGTCACAATCGCCATCCCGAGTTGCAGCCCGCCCTGCAAATGCCCCACCCGGTTCCCCAGATGTGGCCCGTTGCCGATCGTGCACCGGGCGCCCTCGGCGCTGGCCTGCGGGACAAATCCCCAGAAGTGACGCAGAAACCCCCGGCCGCCGCCGCAGGCATTAATTGCCGCCTCGGCGCGTCGCAGCAGGGCTTCTTCGTCTGCGGTCAAATCGTGGTCGTCGAGCGGGGCAGCGTTGGCATGCACCGCGCTGACCAGCGGATACATCGTGCGGCCCGGCGGCGGCTTCATCACCATGAAGGCCCCGGTGCCGAACAACAGTCGTTGCCCAGCGCCGCTTAGGCTGACCCGGCAGAGCCCCTGCCGGCTGTCGGCGCCGTCCACGAACTCAAGAAATTCACCTACGCCGCTGAACGGACCCAGCCGCGGCGCGCCGGTGAATTGCAGACTCATGCTGACGGTGGCCAGCCGCTGCGCGGGCGAGAGTTGCGCGCGCACCACGCTGCCCATCGAGATATCTGCCAGCAGACAGATCGCGGCGATGTCGCCTTCGCCAGAGGGGTCTTCACATTGCAGGCCGTGGTCGATTTCAATCACCGCGTGCGGCGGCGTGAGGTCAATGAAGCACGTGCCCAGATAATTGCCCGAGTAGTTGAAACCCGGCGTGCGTTCGAGGGCGAGGGCGGTGAGGACACGCTGGCGGATATCGGTCATGAGGCGATGCGTGATGTTGCTTGGCGAGGATAGCCCAGAGCGTCTCGCGCAAGAATGCCCCTCGCGAATTGAATGACAGTCAGCGCTGCCGATGCCGCGGTAACCGCCAGTGTCAAGCTGCTGCGCCGGAACAGGTCCGCCGGAAAATCGCGGCGGGACTGATGCCCACCTGTCGGTATTGGCAGGCGCCAGCCTTCAGCGATTGCCTAGAAGGCAAGCGAAACCTGCGTGTACAGATAGCTTGAATCACCGGCACCGGTCGCGCTCGGCGCCTTGTCAGGAAAGTCGCCGTTAAGCAGGAATGCCCCGCCGAACTCCAGCGCAAGATTTTTCGGAAGCACGGTCCAGCTGACGCTGAATTCGAATTCATTGCCGATGAAGTCGCCGGACTGTCCCAAGGAATCTGCAACCCGGGCTGCCGCCCAGGCATCGCGTTCCTCGGCCAACCAGAACGCGCGGTAGGCCAGCATCGTCTGTACCTCAGGTAAGGGTTGTGCGGTCACTCGTGCACCAGGCGAGACGAGATTGGCCCGCGAGAATGCGCCCCACAGACTGGTCGGCCCGTAGTCGAAGCGGCGAGCGCTGAACAGGCTATCGAAGCGCCCACTCCGATTATCGCCCGGATCGCCGTCACCGCTGGCGTAGTCAAACATCGCCGCCACGCGCGGCGACCATGGTGCCTTGAAGGTGTAACCGACCTGGACAGTTTCGTAGTGCCCGAAGTGGTCGAGGTCGTTCACCGTGCTTGGCTTGTCGTCGCTGCGGACGGTGCCGGCCTGCATGATGACTTCGAGTTGATAGTCGAATGCGGCGGCCGCGGGTTCGCGGAAGAAGCGAAAACCCGGGGTCACGATATTCCGGTTGCGCGTGGCAAATACCTCATCACTTTCGTGCAGGCCCATCACGTAAGCCTCCAGCCGCGCCTTGGCGAGCAGCGGAGCGGAGCGGACGCCGATCAACCAGAAAACGGTGCCGAAATCCTCTTCGTCCCAAGCCGCATCGTCATTCAGCAGCGAAGGTTTGTCGCCGGGTAGGCGCACGACGGGCGCGGCGACGAACACTTCGCTCGACCAGCCGTCGTTGGCGGCAAATTTCCAGTCGGCGCCGGTGAACGCATTGATGGTGTTGCGAAAGCGATTACGGGCCAACAATCGGCGGGACCCAAAATCAATCGTTTGTCGTCCCAGGCGCAATTCGTTGGCGCCGTTCAGATTGGCCAGGTTGTCAAACTTGAAAACGCCGTAGGCCTGCAGTAAGTCAGCCGCGCCGACGATGGTGGTGTCGAGCGGTGTACCGCTGTCGTCCAGCACAGCGCGGGCGTCGATCATCTCAAGCCCCAGTCGGGCTTGTTTGGAGCCCGCTTCCAGCAGCGCGGTCGTTTGCATCAGGAGTGCCTGATCGCCGCCTTGTCCGCCGGCTCTAAACTGCCCATCCAGCGTTTCGTAGCGATAACGGCTCTGGACCGACACGGATAGCCAGTCGGGCAGCTTTAGTGCTTCCTGCAAGCGGAAAGGCGTCGGGCGCGAAGATTCGGCGGCCAGCGCGGCGAAAGCGGGAACGGTAAGTGCCAACAGCAAGGCGGCAGCGGCTCGAATAGGCATTAATTCCAGATTCCATCGTGAATTTGGGGCCGTGAAGGCTAGCCGATTCAAAAGCATCTGCGATATTGCAACTTTGTGCCTATTGCACCTCCGGCGCGATGGCGAAACGATCGACTCATACCAACGCTCTCGGACAACCATGAAACAGTTCCTTGTCGCCTCGTTACTTGTCATCAGCGCGCTCGCCGCACACGCAGAGGAGCGTCTTCGGCTGGCTACCACCACCAGCACGAGCGACTCTGGCCTGCTGGCCGCGATCAATCCGGCCTTCGAACAGCAGGCCGGGGTCAAGGTGGACGTCATCGCCGTAGGTAGCGGCAAAGCGCTGACGCTGGGACGCAACGGCGATGTCGACGTGTTGCTGACGCACGATCCCGTCGCCGAAGAAGCCTTTTTGGTCGAGGGCGCCGGCGTCGAGCGCAGGGCGGTGATGGAAAATGATTTCGTTATCGTCGGTCCGCCGGCTGACCCCGCGGGCGTGGCCGAGGCGACTTCGGCCGCCGACGCGATTGCCCGCATCGCCAAAGCCGGGGCCTGGTATGTCTCGCGGGGGGACAAGAGCGGCACCCACGTAAAGGAACAGGCGCTATTCAAGGCCGCGGCGGTGGCGGCGGATGGCAAGTGGTACCTGTCCGCCGGTCAGGGCATGGGGCCGGTGCTGCAGATTGCGGATCAGAAACCGGCATACACCCTCGCGGATCGCGGCACCTGGCTGGCGCTGCGGGGGAAGCTTGGGCTGAAACTGCTCTATGCGGGCGACCCCGTTCTCGCCAACCCTTACCACGTGATGAGCGTGAATCCCGCGCGTCATCCGAACACGAATGTGAAGCTGGCCGAGGCCTATGCCAACTTCCTGACCGGAGCTGACGGCCAGCGCCTCATCCGTGCCTTCAAGGTGGACGGCGAGATGTTGTTCAGGCCAACTGCCGGCCACTAGGCACTCGCGGAGGTTGTAACGCCGTTGGAGTTTTTTGCCGAATCCTTCGCACGTGCGCTCCATCTCATCCTGAGCGCAGACGCCGAACTGGTCGCGATTGTGCGCACCTCGCTGGCCACCTCGTGTGCGGCGGTGCTTATGGCCTCCGTGCTGGCAATCCCCGCCGGGATTGGTGTCGCAATTACGCAATTCCCGGGCAAGAAGGTGTTGAGGCACGGCTTGAATGCCTTGATGGCGCTGCCGACGGTGGTGGTTGGGCTCCTGCTCTATGGACTCCTATCCCGGCAGGGTCCGCTTGGGAGCTTCAATTTGCTGTTCAGCCCGCTGGCGATCGTCATCGGCCAGACCGTGCTGGTGATCCCCTTGCTGTGGAATCTGGTGTGGACGGCAGCGCAGTCCGCCGACCCTCGCATCATCTTTACCTGCCGGACCTTCGGGGCAGGGCGATATCAGCAGGCCTGCATCGTGCTTCACGAATGTCGACGGCCGGTGGTCGCGGCAACCATCCTTACCTTCGGGCGCGCCATCGGTGAGGTCGGCGTCGCGATGATGCTCGGTGGCAATATCGCCCACTACACCCGAACCATGACCACTGCGATTGCGCTGGAGACCAGCAAGGGCGAGTTTGCGCTCGGACTGGCGCTGGGGTTGCTGCTGCTGCTGGTCGCGCTGCTAACAAATCTTGCGCTCAGCTTGTTAGACCGGCGGCCCGAATGACGCCGCTTTATTCGCTCAAGGACGTGAAAGTGCGGCGGCAGGGGCGTCTTATTCTGAACGTTGATGCGCAAGCGATCGCCGAGGGCGGCATCACCGCGCTGGTGGGCCCCAACGGCGCGGGGAAAAGCACGCTGCTTGAACTGCTCGCCTTTCTGTCAGCGCCGAACGAAGGTGAAATCCGCTTCAAGGGCGAGTCGGTCAGTGCTGCTAAACGCACGCCTCACCATAGGGAGGTTGGTCTGGTGCCGCAGCGTCCATTCCT